>NZ_MPPE01000008.1:0-4176 GCF_001896645.1 Tepidanaerobacter sp. EBM-49 | reverse complement strand
CATCAAAGCTGCTCCCAAGCCCCCTGCAGCTCCTGCTCCCGGCAAGTCTTTTATATCCTTGCCAAGATCTCTTTTTATTATTTTTGCAAGATGATCGAGGTTTTTGTCAAGGATTTCTATCATTTCAGGTGTTGCGCCTTTTTGCGGGCCATAGATAGCAGAAGCTCCTTCAGGACCGCATAACGGGTTTTTTACATCTGAGGCAATAGTGAATTTTGCATTCTTTACCCTGCCATCCAGATTAGAAATATCAATTTTATAGATTTTAGATAGCTCTCCGCCTCCAAAACCTATTTGTTTGCCTTCTTTATCCAAGAACTCTACTCCAATGGCCTGAGCCATCCCTACTCCGCCGTCATTTGTGGCGCTGCCTCCAATACCAATTATTATATTTTCGCAGCCCATATCCAGTGCCGCTTTTATCAATTGGCCGGTGCCGTAGCTTGTAGTTTTTAAAGGATTGCGTTCTTCCTCTTTTAAAAAGTTAAGTCCTGATGCCGCTGCCATTTCAATAACCGCTGTATTATCAGGTAATACGCCAAAAAAAGAATCTATGGGTCTTCCAAGAGGGTCTAAGGCTTTTGTAGGAATTATTTTACCTCCTACCGCACTTATAATAGCTTCTACCGTGCCTTCTCCTCCATCTGCCATTGGCACTTTTGCAACTTCTACATTCTCGCTGTAGGCTAAAGCCGCCTTTTTTATTCCGCGTTCTATTGCTTCAGCTGCTTGTATGGAACTTAGACTTCCTTTGAATGAATCGGGAGCTATAATTACTTTCATAAAAGCACCTGCATTCTTTAGTATTTTATGTATAAGTATAATAATACAATATCAAAGTTTCTAACAACTGCATATGGACAAAATGCTCATGTTTAATAATTAGCTTATCGTTATTTTAAGCAAAATGATTAGTTACTATAAATACAGGAAAATGCTTTTACGAAAAAAGCACCCGCTTAACCTGTAAACGGGTGCCAATTTCTATTTCTTATGCATTTATTTTAGCTCAGAATATTATATTAAATCTTTATTATCTATGTGGTCCATATCATCAAAAGCTTGATTTTCGCCTACCATCCCCCATATGAAAGTATACTTTTGGGTTCCGACGCCTGAATGAATAGACCAAGGTGGTGAAATTACGGCTTCTTCATTTCTCATTATAATGTGTCTGGTTTCATGAGGTTCTCCCATCATATGAAATACCAATGCATCATCGGTCATATCAAAATAAAGGTATACTTCCATTCTGCGATCATGTGTATGGCAAGGCATTGTATTCCAGACGCTACCTTCTTTAAGCATTGTCATGCCCATAGACAGCTGGCAGGAATCACACACATTCGGATGTATGTACTGATATATGGTTCGTTCGTTTAGCTCCTCTTTCGAACCTAGCGTAACTGGATTTGCCTTGCTAATATTTATTTTAACTGTTGGGTATGTTTTATGTGCCGGCGCAGAATTTATATAGAACTTTGCAGGTTTATTTTTATCTATTGACTTAAAAACTATATCTTTTGTTCCCTTGCCTACATAAAGTCCATCTCTCGGTTCCATCTCATAATCTTTTCCATCAAGAGAAACAATACCTTTTTCTCCAATATTGATGACTCCAAGCTCTCTTCTTTCAAGAAAGTATTCTGCTCCTATTTCTTTTCCTGCTTCTAGCTTTAACTCTCTTTCGGCAGGACAAACTGAACCTGCGATTATCCTGTCAAAATGAGAATATACTAATCTAATTTCATCTTTCTTAAAAAGCCCGCTAATATGATACTCCTCTCTAAGCCTTGCAGTATCATAACTTCTTGCATCTTTGTTACTTGAAGCGTATCTAACATCAAACATTTAATAAGACCTCCAATATAATTTTATTATCTTGCCAGCCATCCTCCGTCTACACATAATATGTGTCCGGTTACGTAGTGTGATGCTTCCGAGGCAAGGTAAACCACAGCTCCTTTTAAATCTTCGGGAAGTCCCCATCTTCCTTCCGGTATTCTGTCAAGAATAGACTTATTTCTCTCATCATCTTTTCTAAGAGGTTCAGTATTGTTGGTGGCCATATAACCCGGTGCAATGGCATTTACATTTATGTTATATTTAGCCCACTCATTTGCCAATGTTTTTGTCAAAGAAGCAACTCCCCCTTTGCTAGCAGCATAAGACGGCACCAGTATGCCCCCTTGAAATGAGAGCATTGAAGCAATGTTAATTATCTTACCTCCATTATTTTTTATCATTTCTCTTGCAACGGCTTGACTTAAGAAAAAAACCGCCTTAAGATTCACATTTATTACATCGTCCCAGTCTTTTTCTGTAAATTCAATAGAAGGAGCTCGACGTATTATGCCGGCATTATTCACTAATATGTCTATCTTGCCGAATTCATCCAACGTTCTTTTGACTATTTCCGGTATTACATTTGCATTCGAAAGATCAGCTTCAATAGGCAGGCATCTTCTGCCTAATTTTCTAATCTCTTCCTCGGTCTCCGGCATCGGCGATCGGTTTACAATCGCCAGGTCTGCTCCGGCTTCCGCAAGTCCTACAGCCATTCCTTTGCCTAACCCCGTCCTGGCGCCGGTTACTATGGCCGTCTTTCCCGATAAAGCAAATTTTTCCAGTATCATTTGAATGCCTCCTGCTTTGCGGAACATTTGACTTTACTGTATTTTTATTCTATTATTTAAATAGAATATTTCAGTAAGTAAAAATGTTCTCATGTTGTTTTATTGTATAAAACGATGTTTTGCTTTTACTTATACTATTCTACACAAACATCAGGAATCCTGCCTGTAATATAAATATTCGATTGAACATCTTGCACTTTTTTGTTTATTGAACTGAATTAGACAAAAAGTTGACACGATTTATATGAACAAGTAACATATAAATAATAAATTAGACTTTATGGATGTGATATTGTGGATAAAGAAAAAAACCTGCTAAGGTCTTGTCTTCGCACTTTAGAGATACTCGAGGCGCTGTCTTGCGGCAAAGAGCTTGGCGTAACTGAAATCGGCAAATATACTAATCTTCATAAAAGTACGGTTTATCGCTTTCTTGATACATTGGAACACAAAGGGTATGTCACCCAAAATCCTGAAACCGGAAAGTACAAACTTAGTTTCAAAATACTTAATTTAGGATTTAATCTTATCTCAAATATGGATATAAGGACAGTTGCCAGGCCTTTTATGGAGGACCTTGCAAGGAAAACCGGTGAAACAGTCTACCTTACAATGATCGATGCGGGACAGATAATATATATTGACAAAGTTAACTTTACGGAAAATCTTCAGACATTCCACAAGGTTGGTGACAAAAACTTTGTCCATTGTACTGCATCAGGAAAAGCGCAAGCAGCCTTTCTGCCCGAGGAAGAGTTTGATTATATTATCCAAAAATGGGGGCTGCCAAAGCAGACAAAAAATACTATAACTGACATAGATGTTTTGAAAAAACAATTAGATAAAGTTAAAGCCCTTGGTTATGCCATTGACAATAGAGAGTCAGAGGATGATGTTATGTGTGTGGCATCTCCAATATTTGATTATACGGGCAATGTAGTGGCAAGTTTGAGTATATCAGGGCCGATTACACGGATAAACTTAGAAAAAATAAACCGAGATTACTCACAATTAATATTAAAAGCAGCAGCTGATATTTCTAGAGAATTAGGTTGTTTAGATCCTCGCAAATATATTAGAAAATAACATCTTTACAAATTAATACAGTAAAAAAATCTCCCGGTTGTAAATCTTTGACAGGGAGATTTTTTTAGATATAGAATCATATCCAAAAAACTAATATTTATAAAGAGTAAGTAAAGAAATTCAATTCACAATCAGTTGACAATTTCGATATACTCGTATATACTAGTGTCAGAAAGTATAAAGTTTTATAACTGGTTTAAATCGGCATAGGAAAGGATGGTGTGAAGAAAATATCAATAATTTTCTCATTACTGTGGGGTGTTCCAAAAAAACTGTAAAGGGGGAAGGTAAAGTGCTTGATGAACTTTTCAACAAAATAGTAGATATGGATGAAGAAGGTGCAGTAAGTCTTGCTAAAGAGTATCTTGAAAAAGGTGGAGATGCTCAAAAACTTCTAGATGTATGCAGAGATGCTATGGCTGTTGTAGGAGATAAGTTTGAAAAAGGCGAGTAT
>NZ_MPPE01000023.1:0-19497 GCF_001896645.1 Tepidanaerobacter sp. EBM-49 | reverse complement strand
TGAACACAAAAAACCGCCAAAGGTTTTTATACCTATGACGGTTTTGTAAACTCGCAAACAAACTTTGTAAGTTTGAACAAACTCGAGTGTAAATAAACATCTCTTACCTCTTTGAAAATTGTGGAGCGCGGCGAGCTTTTTTAAGACCGTATTTCTTTCTTTCCGTCATACGAGGATCTCTTGTTAAGTATCCTTCCTTTTTAAGAATAGGCCTAAAATCGCCATCGATTTTTAAAAGAGCGCGGGCTATGCCATGGCGGATTGCACCTGCCTGGCCTGTATAACCTCCACCTTTTACGCTTGCAATAACGTCAAATTTATCTAATCCATTGATTTTCTCTAATGGTCTCTTTACTTCGACTTTTAGCGTTTCAAATCCGAAGTATTCATCGATTGGTTTCTTATTTACGATTATCTTGCCAGTTCCCGGCATAATCCAAACTTTTGCAACTGATGTTTTTCTTCTACCGGTAGCAAGGACTGCTTGCTTCATTTATAAACCTCCCTTCTCTATATCTCAATATTCAAAGCTTTAGGCTGCTGAGCTTCATGAGGATGTTTGTCGCCACTGTAAATCTTTAATTTCTTTATCATTTTGCGCCCTAATGTATTATGTGGCAGCATACCCCAAACAGCTTTATATAAAACTTGTTCAGGGGCTCTGTTTATAAGTGATTCAAAGCTTTCCGACTTAATGCCCCCGGGATAATTTGTATGATGGTAATATACCTTATTTTCCATTTTTTTGCCGGTTAAAATTACTTTATCCGCATTTACTATAACAACATAGTCTCCTGTATCTACGTGGGGTGTATATATAGGTTTATGCTTGCCTCTTAAAATTGTAGCCACCTGTGCCGCAATTCTGCCAAGGGGTTTGCCTGCTGCGTCTATCACATACCAATCCCGCTTGACTTCTTCCTTTTTTGCCATAAATGTGCTCATCTTTTCCCCTCCCTTTTACCATAAGGTTATTGTATAATAGGCATTTTTTCATGTCAAGACTGCCATTAATATATAACTTTCATCAGACATAGTCCCTGCGCCGGAAGAGTTTTTCCAGCACTTGACCTGTCCTTTGAATTTAAAATGGAAATCATGTCCTCTGCCTTTGTTTTACCTATGCCAATATCGACTAAGGTGCCTGCAATTATTCTTACCATATTGTATAAAAAGCCATTTGCCTCAATTTGTAGTGTGATGAGATTTCCTCTTTTTAAAATTTCAAATCTTTTAATACAGCGCACTGTAGATTTAGCGCTGCTATTTGATGCCATGAACGATTTAAAATCATGCTCTCCTATAAGTATGTCAGCCGCTTTTCTCATTTCTTCTAAGTTTAACGGTAATGGAAAAAAATACACATACCTTCTTAGAAGAGGTGACGGAAATTTGGCATTGTATATCGAATATGAGTAGACTTTGCTTTTTGCCGAAAATCTAGCATGAAAATCTTCAGGCACTATTTGGGCATGTTTAACCGTTATATCTTCCGGCAATTTGCTGTTTATTGCATATGGCAATTTTTCTATGGGTATTTTTGTGTAAGTTTTAAAATTTGCAACTTGCCCTAAGGCATGGACTCCGCTGTCAGTTCTGCCAGAGCCTATAACGCGCACTTTTTCTTTTGTAATAGACTGAATTGCTTTTTCCAACACTTCTTGTATTGACAGTGCATTTTTCTGTCTCTGCCATCCGCTGTAGCATGTTCCTTCATATTCCAACAATATTTTTACGTTCACTTTTCCGCACCTGCTATATGAATCTGGTAGCAACGCTGCCACCGGCAATTAAGGCAAAAACTATAAATGTTGCTATGTCAAGAAATGTCATCTTCAATTCTTTCATGCGGGTCCTGTTTTTTCCGCCTCTATAGCACCGAGCTTCCATAGCCATTGCTAGTTCATCTGCTCTTCTAAAAGCACTTATAAACAGTGGCACAAGCAGTGGAACTAAATTCTTTGCCCGATTTATAAGATTGCCGCTTTCAAAGTCTGCTCCCCTTGCCATTTGCGCTTTCATAATTTTATCGGTTTCTTCTAGTAGCGTAGGTATAAACCTTAAGGCTATGGTCATCATCATAGCTAATTCATGAGCGGGCATTCCAAATCTTTTAAAAGGCGAAAGCAACAGTTCTATACCATCAGTTAGAGCAATTGGTGATGTAGTTAATGTTAAAATAGACGTGCCGATAATCAGTAAGATAAGGCGAATCGCCATAAAAGATGCCTGGGATATACCTTCATATGTTATATCAAGAGGTCCTATTTGGTAGATTACGCGGCCTGGTGTCATAAACATATTTAGCGCAAAAGTAAGTACAATTATAAATATAAGGGGTCTTAATCCTTTAAGCAGATATCTTACAGAAATACCGGAAAGCACAGTAGCCAAGATTATGAATGCAACCGGAAAAATATATCCGTAAAAATTATTGATAACAAACAGCAGAATCATGTAAGCAAGAGTTATTATTATCTTTGTTCTGGGATCCAGGCGATGGATTATGGAGTTTCCCGGAATGTACTGTCCTATCGTTATCTCACGCAAGGCCCTTCCTCCTAACTTTCTTGATAATTTCTGCTCTTGCCTCATCTACTGTCAAAATATCAGTTGCAACATCTTTGCCATTTTCTTTTAGCTTTATCATCAGCTCTGTTATCTGAGGTATGCCTAGGCCTATTTCTACCAGACCTTTATAGTCTTGAAATATTTCTCTGGGCGGGCCTTGGGAAACTATCCGGCCGCGATACATAACAGCTAGTTTGTCAACAAGCTTTGCCACATCTTCCATGCTGTGAGAGACAAGTATTACTGTTATCTTCTCTTTATCTCGCAGTCTTACAATCTCTTCTAAAATCTCGTCTCGCCCTTTAGGATCAAGGCCTGCTGTAGGCTCATCCAATATAAGGGTTTCGGGTTTCATGGCAAGGACTCCGGCTATTGCAACTCGCCTCATTTGTCCTCCGCTAAGTTCGAAGGGAGATTTATCTTTAATTTCCTTGTAGGAAAGGCCAACAAGTTCTAAGGCCTCTTTAACTCTAGTTGAAATTTCATCTTCCCTTAGCCCCATATTCTTTGGACCAAATGCCACATCTCGTTCAACAGTTTCTTCAAAAAGCTGATGTTCCGGATATTGAAAAACAAGTCCTATTTTCTGCCGGATAGATTTTAAGCTTACGCCCTTATCATATATATTTACGCCGTCTACTAAAACTTGTCCTGAAGTGGGCTTCAAAAGACCGTTCAAGTGCTGTATAAGGGTGGATTTGCCTGAGCCGGTGTGACCAATAAGGCCCCAGAACTCCCCGTCCTTTACGCTCCAATTTATGTCTTGGATCGCCGCAGACTCAAAAGGTGTATTGGGCATGTATATATGCGTTAAATTCTTTACATCAATCGACATAAGCAATCCACCATTTCTTCTACTGATAGGATATCTTTTCTAATAGGAATGCCATCTTTTGACAGCTTATATGCAAGCTCTGTAACTTGAGGTACGTCAAGGCCGATTTTTTTTAGTCTATCTACTTGGCTGAATATCTCATTGGGCTTGCCTTCCATGACAATTTTACCCTTTTCCATAACGAGAATCCTATCAGCTTGTACTGCTTCTTCCATAAAATGAGTGATAAGAACTACGGTTTTGCCCTCTTCTTTGTTGAGCCTTTTAACGGTTGATATTACTTCTTTTCTCCCCACCGGATCCAGCATAGCGGTAGGCTCATCGAGGATTATGCAATCTGGTTTCATTGCAATTATCCCCGCTATAGCCACGCGCTGCTTTTGTCCGCCTGATAAAAGATGGGGAGCTTTGTCAGCATACTCGGTAAGCTCCACGATTTCCAGGGCTTCTTTAACACGTCGGCGTATTTCCTCAGGGGGAATACCAAGATTTTCCGGTCCAAAAGCTACATCCTCTTCCACTATTGTTGCAACGATTTGGTTGTCAGGATTTTGAAACACCATTCCTGCTCTTCGCCTGATTTCCCAAATATCTTCCTGGTTTTTTGTATTAAAACCGGCAACAAAAACATCCCCTTGTGTTGGCACAAAAAGACCGTTAAAAAGTTTAGCTAGTGTGGATTTGCCTGACCCGTTAGGCCCTATAATTGCCACAAATTCGCCTGGATTAATCTTTAAGTTTATGTCTTTTAAAGCTAAATCGCTGCTGACGGCGTATTGATAATAAACATCCACTGCAACTATTTCGGCGGCTATCCTCACCGCCCCCTTTGCATGTAAATATTGTAACTTGCCTACACCAATTCTACGATAGCGGTAGGAGTAGCATCGCCCCTTCGCGGAGCTGATTTTATTATGCGCACATAACCACCATTTCGATCCTTATACTTTGGTGCAATATTTTCAAATAGATTTTTTACTGTAGTTTCATCTAATACTTGCTTAAGAACTAGCCGTCTTGACGCCAAATCGTCTTTTTTGGCAAGTGTTATTATTTTTTCAGTTACACGGCGGACTTCTCTCGCTCTAGCTTCCGTAGTTTCAATTCTGCCATATTTTAAAAGGTCGGTGGTTAGATTTTTAAGCATCATTTTGCGATGTCCGCTTGGTCTGCCAAGTTTTCTCATCTCTTCGCCTCCTTACTGTTCTTCCGGTTGTTTTAGCGAAAGATTGAAAGCGCTGAGTTTCGCTTCCACTTCCTCCAGCGATTTTTTACCGAGATTTCGCACTTTCATCATATCTTCTGCCGTTTTTTGCGTAAGTTCATATATTGTGTTAATTCCGGCGCGTTTCAAGCAGTTGTATGAGCGAACTGAAAGATCCAGTTCTTCTATAGGCATTTCAAGTATCTTTTCTTTATCGTCTTTTTCTTCTTCTTGCGGCACGTCGCTTACCTGAACTTTTTCGGTAAGACCGGTAAAAAGGCTAAAATGTTCAATTAATATTTTAGCCGCAGCACTTACCGCATCTTCAGGTTTTATTGTGCCGTTTGTCCAGATTTCCATAATAAGTTTGTCATAATCAGTTCTTTGTCCTACGCGCGTGTTTTCTATATTAAAATTGACTTTGTGTACCGGGGTAAAGATAGAATCTATTGCTATTACTCCAATGGGTTGGTTGGGCTTTTTGTTTTTATCGGCTGTAACATAGCCTTTGCCTCTCTCAAGCGTAAGTTCCATAAAAAGCTTGCCATCTTTTTCTAAAGTAGCAATGTGCCAATCCGGATTCATTATCTCAACATCTGCATCAGCAATAATATCTTTTGCTTTTACTTCGCACTCTCCTTGGGCTTCGATGCGAAGCAGCTTTGGCTCGTCTCCATGTAGTAAAATTGCAAGTCCTTTTATATTCATTATAATTTCAGTAGTATCTTCAGCAACTCCCGGAATAGTAGAAAATTCATGCTGCACTCCATCAATCTTTATAGATGTTACAGCAGCTCCGGGCAAAGAAGACAAAAGGACTCTGCGCATGGAATTGCCAAGAGTCGTTCCGTAACCTCTTTCTAAAGGTTCTACAACGATTTTCCCATAGGTATCATCTTCACTTGATTCTATCAATTCAATCCTCGGCTTTTCAATATCTATCATCTAATAAAGTACCCTCCTTAAAATTATTGGTTTCCGATGAGGGTTAATTAATTACTTGGAATAAAGCTCGACTATTAAGTGTTCCTGAATTGGAACATCAATGTCTTCTCTCTTAGGTAAATATAGAACTTCGCCTGTTAGAGTATCAAAATTCACTGAAAGCCAAGCCGGCACTACTTTAGATGCACCTTGTTCGGCTATTTCTTTGAAAAAGTCAAGATTACGGCTTTTTTCCCGAATTGCAACAACGTCTTTCTCTTTTACTTGATAAGATGGTATTGTAACTCTCTTACCATTTACTTCTACATGGCCGTATCTTACCAACTGGCGTGCCTGGGGTCTTGATGCGGCAAAGCCCATTCTGTATATAACATTATCTAACCTTGTTTCAAGAAGCCTTAGAAGATTTTCACCGGTAACGCCTTTTTGGCTGACGGCTTTTTCATAGTAGTTAGCAAATTGTTTTTCCATGATTCCATATATTCTTCTTGCTTTTTGCTTTTCTCTAAGCTGTAGTCCGTATTCTGAAGGCTTACGTCGCAATTGTCCGTGCTGACCCGGAGCATACCCGCGCCTATCCATGGCACACTTCGGGCTGTAGCAACGATCACCTTTAAGATATAGCTTCATGCCTTCTCTGCGGCACAGCCTGCAAACAGCGTCTTTATATCTAGCCATTGTGTTTATCCACCTCCATATTAAACCCTTCTTCTCTTCGGCGGCCTGCAACCGTTGTGAGGAATAGGTGTTACATCTTTAATCATGTTTACTTCAAGGCCTGCAGCCTGCAGTGAACGAATAGCAGCTTCTCTGCCACCACCCGGTCCTTTTACAAATACCTCAACAGACCTCATTCCGTAATCCATGGCTTGCTTTGCAGCTGCCTCTGCTGCCATTTGAGCTGCAAACGGTGTTCCTTTACGCGAGCCCTTAAATCCGACTGATCCGGCACTAGCCCAAGTTATGGGCCTACCTGCCTCATCTGCAATCGTTACTATTGTATTGTTAAAAGTTGAGTGAATGTGTGCACTCCCTTTTTCTATGCGCTTTTTTTCCTTGCGCTTTTTCGTAGGTTTTGCCATGATTTTTCACCTCCGCATATTTTTATTTATGCCTTACGCTTTGCCCCTACTGCCTTGTTGGGGCCTTTGCGCGTTCTTGCATTTGTTCTTGTTCTCTGACCTCTCACCGGTAGTCCCCGGCGATGCCTAATACCTCTATAGCAGCCAATTTCCGTAAGGCGCTTAATATTCATTGCTACTTCTCTTCGTAGGTCGCCTTCAACTTTATACTGCTTTTCAATAATATCTCTAAGTTTGCTTATTTCTTGTTCGGTTAAATCTTTTACTCGGGTATCCGGATTTACGTTAGCTTCTTTTAAGATCTTTTTCGCTGTTGTATCACCAATACCATATATATAAGTGAGTGCTACTTCTACACGCTTTTCTCTTGGCAAATCAACTCCGGCTATTCTCGCCACTTACCACACACCTCCTTTTGTTTAGCCCTGTTTTTGCTTGTGTTTTGGATTTTCGCATATAACCATTACTCTGCCTCTGCGTTTAATTATCTTGCACTTTTCGCACATCTTCTTTACCGATGGTCTTACCTTCATAGGATTTCCTCCTTTTACCGTTTTCTACTTGAAGCGGTATTTGATGCGGCCCCGGGTCAGATCATATGGAGATAACTCCACAGTAACCCTGTCTCCGGGCAAAATCCTAATATAGTTCATGCGAATTTTTCCGGAAACATGGGCTAGAACAACATGACCGTTATCCAGTTCTACCCGAAACATTGCGTTGGGGAGTGGTTCTAAAACGGTACCCTCAACTTCAATAACATCTTCCTTCGACAAGGTCGCACACGCCTCCTTACATATGCGCAGATGTCTGGCTGTCAAAGCTGCCATCTGCAATTTCTTTCAGGGCTTTTCTAATTTCGTCATTATAAATTTTTCGCCTATTATTGCGTTTTTCCGCCACAAAGTCAAGTCGCTTGTTCATAAGCTGCAAATGCTTTATTTTTTTCTTCTTGGGGTTTTCTACCCTGCGCAAATCCCCATCCGCAACATAGACATATTCATCGTCTATTATATCAATCACTACCATTAACCGCCCCTTGTCACGACCGGCAGTAGATCTTGCCAGTTGTCCCAACATGAGCTGCGGCATATAAACACCTGCCTAAATCATAGTCAGTATTTCGGGCTCACCGTCAGTAATTGCAATGGTATTTTCGTAATGAGCCGAAAGGCTGCCGTCTTCCGTTACTACCGTCCAGTTATTATCCAACGTATATACTTCATATCCTCCCATGTTGACCATGGGCTCTATTGCAAGAGTCATCCCGCGTCTAAGCCTGGGCCCTTTTCCGGGCGGACCAAAATTTGGTATTTGTGGATCTTCATGCATATCTCTTCCTATGCCATGGCCCACATAATCTTTCACTACCGAAAAATTATTAGCCTCTACGTATTTTTGCACCGCATGGGATATGTCCGAAAGCCTGTATCCTGGTTTTGCATAAGCAATCCCTTCAAAAAAGCTCTGCTTAGTAACCTCTACGAGTCTAAGGGCCTCTTTTTCTACCTGACCTACAGGAAAGGTTCGAGCTGCATCGCCATTATAGCCTTCAAATATCACGCCTACATCTATACTTATGATATCGCCTTCTTTAAGCACTCTTGGCCCCGGAATTCCGTGTACCACTTCCTCATTTACGGAAGTGCATATAGCTGCCGGAAATCCGTGATATCCTTTAAAAGTCGGGAGGCAATTGTGGCTTAAAATAAAGTCTTCGGCGATTCTGTTAAGCTCCAATGTAGTAATTCCGGGACGTACATGTTTCTTAACTTCTTCTAGTGTCAGCGCGGTAATCTTTCCGGCTTTTCTCATAAGCTCTATTTCGCGCTGGGATTTAATTATAATCATGACCTTAATTCACCTTTTTTAGATGTTCTAAAATATCTTCAAAAACATCGTCAATTGACCCGGATCCGTCTATATTAATCAGTAAATTTTTCTCCTTGTAGTAGCCGATAAGCGGAGCGGTCGATGTCTCATATACCTCTAAACGCTTTTTTACTGTCTCAGGCTTATCATCATCACGGATAATAAGCCTTCCGCCGCACTTGTCGCAAAGTCCCGGTTCTTTTGGCGGACTGGATTTTATATTATATGTTGCACCACATTGCTCGCACACTCGCCTGCCGGTAAATCTTTCGATAAGTGTATCTTGCTTTACTTCTATATTCAGCACAATATCCAATTGTATACCCTTTTCTTGCATGTAATCATCTAGACTTTCAGCCTGCTTTACGGTTCTTGGAAATCCATCAAGTAAAAAACCGTTTTTACAGTCTTCCATATCCAACCTTGATTTTACCATAGCTATCACAAGGTCGTCAGGCACTAAAAGTCCTTTTTCAAGGTACTCAGCAGCTTGCTTGCCCAATAAGGTCTTGTCTGCTATAGCTTTCCTTAGTATATCTCCGGTAGAGATATGGGGTATGCCAAACTTGTCTGCTATCTTTTTTGCTTGCGTTCCCTTGCCTGCTCCCGGCGGACCCAGCAAAACAATTCTCAACGCTGATCACTCCTATTTTAAGAATCCTTGGTAGTGCCTCATAAGCATTTGAGCCTCTATAGCCTTCATGGTTTCAAGGGCGACACCCACAACTATCAAAAGGGCTGTACCTCCAAAGGAAATGTTTACTCCTGTAATAGCTGTTATTAAATATGGCATCAAAGCGATAGCTGCAAGAAATATTGATCCGACCAATGTTATTCTAGTCATTATACGATTTAAATACTCGGCTGTAGGCCTTCCCGGTCTTATTCCAGGTATAAACCCACCATATTTTTTCATGTTTTCAGCAACTTCTACAGGATTGAATGTTATCGCTGTATAGAAGTAAGTAAAGAATATAATTAGCACGGCGTAGAGCAGGGCGTAGAGCCATCCGCTGGGGCTTAAAAACTGTGCTATGCTTACCATTATCTTGTTATTTGGGAAAAATCCGGCTAAAGTGCTGGGAAACATTAATATCGACATAGCAAAAATTATAGGTATAACGCCGGCACCATTTACCTTAATCGGTATATGAGTGGACTGGCCGCCATAAACCTTTCTTCCTACTACTCGTTTAGCATATTGCACCGGCACCCGGCGCTCTGCTTCTTGAACCGCGATAACCGCTACGATTACTGCCAATGCAAATATAAGGAATATCGCTAGCATTATAATGTTAAGCGTTCCAACTTTTAGTAGAGAATAAACTTGAAAAATGCTGGAAGGCAGTCTTGATACAATTCCGGCAAAAATAAGCAGTGAAATACCGTTGCCTATTCCCTTGTCAGTAATTTGCTCACCTAGCCACATTAAGAATGCCGTTCCTGCCGTAAGACTCAGTATCACTACTATATTGCTGAGGATACCGGGTTTCATGGCGCTTCTAAAGCCTATTGAAAGTCCTGTAGCCTGGATAAGCCCCAAAATAACAGTGCCATACCTCGTATATTGAGCAAGTACCTTACGTCCCGCTTCCCCTTCTTTTGCCAGCTCTTCCCACTTTGGAATAACTATAGTAAGAAGCTGAACTATAATGGAAGCATTAATGTATGGTGTAATGCTCATTGCAAAGACTGAAAACTGTTTGAATGCACCGCCTGATATTATATCAAAAAACCCAAGTAAGGCACCCTTTTCAACCATTTGTTTGACTGCAGCCGGGTCCATGCGGGGCACCGGTACAAAGGTTCCAAGTCTGAATAATATTAACATGAAGATAGTAAATTTTATTCTATTCCTTAAATCCGGTATTTTCCAGGCATTTTTCAGGGCATCCCACATCTAGATCACCTCTGCCTTCCCACCAAGCGCCTCTATTTTTTCTTGCGCTGATTTTGAAAAAGCGTTTGCTTGAACATCTACTTTAACTTTCAAGTCTCCATTGCCGAGCACCTTTACTCCGTCTTTAACCTTTTTTATAATTCCTTTTTCGATTAAAAGTTCCGGAGTAACTTTTGTATTTTCTTCAAAAACGTTAAGATCTTCCACGTTCACTACTGAGATTTCTTTTTTGAATATATTATTGAAACCGCGCTTCGGAATACGTCTGTAAAGAGGCATTTGACCGCCCTCAAATCCCGGCCTTACACCGCCGCCGCTGCGAGCGTTCTGTCCTTTATGGCCTCTTGTGGAAGTCTTGCCGTGGCCGGAGCCGATTCCTCTGCCAACTCTTTTACTTTTTTTATTGACGCCTTCGGCAGGATAAAGATCATGCAATCTCATTGGCTGCACCTCCTCTTTTAGGTTTTATAATCCGAGAATTTCTTCTACGCTTTTATTGCGAAGTCTTGCTACTTCTTCCGCTCTTTTCATTTGTTTTAGTGCTTCTATGGTTGCATTTACCATATTTCTGGCATTGGCAGAACCCAATGATTTGCTTACTATGTCGGTGATTCCTGCTAATTCTACAACTGCTCTTACCGGTCCGCCTGCTATAACTCCGGTTCCTTCGGGTGCCGGTTTTAAGAGGACTTTGCCGGCTCCAAAAGTCCCAATACTTTCATGAGGGACAGTGCCATTTAATACCGGAACATTAATTAGATTCTTTTTAGCATCTTCGATACCTTTGCGGATAGCTTCAGGTATTTCTTGAGCTTTTCCGGTGCCCACTCCCACTTTGCCTTTCTTATTTCCGACCACTACAAGTACTGAAAAACGGAAGTTTTTTCCTCCCTTTACAACTTTGGCAACTCGATTTATGGAAACAATTTTTTCTGTAAACTCATTTTCTTCTATATTATTATCCTTGTGCTGCAAAGTTTTGCCTCCTTTCTAGAAATCTAACCCGGCTTCTCTTGCGGCATCAGCCAGGGCTTTTACACGGCCATGATATATATAACCGCTGCGGTCGAATGCAACGCTTTTTATGCCTTTCTCTAGAGCTTTTTTACCGATTAGATCGCCGACTAATTTGGCCGACTCTATGTTTACGCCGGAAACGTTGTCTTTAATCGCAGGATCCAGTGTCGAAGCTGCAACTAAAGTATGGCCTGTTTCATCATTAATAATCTGCGCATATATATGTTTTTCACTCTTATATACACATAAGCGCGGTCTTTCGCTTGTGCCAAAGGTCTTTTTTCGAACTCTTGCATGTCTTCTCTTACGGGCAACATTGCGAGATTCCTTTTTAAGCACATTCATTCCCTCCTATCGCTTATTTTGCTCCGGTCTTGCCTTCTTTACGCCTTACAACTTCATTTTCGTATCTAATGCCCTTGCCTTTGTAAGGCTCCGGTTCCCTCACAGCTCTGATATTTGCTGCGATTTGGCCTACTAAATCCTTGTCTATGCCTTTGACTACTATCCTGTTTGCTGCCGGCACCTCAAATTCTATACCTTCAGGTGGGTCAAATTCTACTGGGTGAGAATATCCGACAGTCAAAACCAGTTTATCTCCTTGTTTTGCCGCCCTATAGCCTACACCTTCTAATGCCAGCCTTTTTTCAAAGCCATTTACGACACCCATTACCATGTTATTTATTAGGGAACGGGTTAATCCGTGAAGCGCCCTGTGATTTTTCTCATCTGACGGCCTTTCAACAATGATTTTTGAGTCTTCTTTTTTTATAATCATATCTTTGTGCAAAACACGGCTTAAGCTGCCTTTAGGACCTTTTACCGTTATTTGATTACCATTTATGGCAACTTCAACCCCACTAGGTATATCAACCGGCATCTTGCCAATTCTAGACATGTCTTCACCTCCTAGTCATTCATCTTACCATACGTAGCAGATTACTTCGCCGCCGACTTGCGCCTTTCGCGCCTCTTTATCAGTCATAATTCCCTTGGACGTAGAAAGAATTACTGTCCCCATTCCACCCATAACCTGTGGAATTTCATTCTTGTTTGCATATATCCTAAGTCCGGGTTTCGATATCCTTTTAATACCTGTTATGACTTTTTCTTTGTTCGGACCGTACTTTAAGTAAATTTTTATAATTCCCTGCTTACCGTCGTCTATAATCTCAAAACCCTTTATATAGCCCTCATTTTGTAAGGTTTGAGCTATAGCTTTTTTCATATTTGAACATGGAACCTCCACTTCAGGATGACCCACGTCGCTAGCATTACGAATACGAGTTAACATATCTGCAATAACATCTGTCATAGCCAATGAAACAACCTCCCTTCATATCGGACTTGCGCTCACCAACTGGCCTTTTTAACTCCCGGTATTTCACCGCGATGTGCAAGCTCTCTAAAACATATACGACATACACCGTATTTGCGCAAATATGCATGAGGCCTGCCACAAATCTTGCATCTGTTGTATTTGCGCGTTGTAAATTTAGGTTCACGTTTTTGCTTGGCAATTAAAGATTTTTTAGCCAAACTCTTTCCTCCTTCCTGTTTATGCAAAAGGCATACCAAGACGCTTTAAAAGTTCCCGAGCCTCTTCATCAGTTTTCGCCGTAGTTACTATTGTAATATCCATACCTCTGACGCGATCTATTTTATCATAATCAATTTCAGGAAATATCAGCTGCTCCCTGATTCCTAAGGTATAGTTCCCTCTACCGTCAAAAGCATCAGCAGATACTCCCTTAAAATCCCTTACTCTTGGAAGGTTTATATTAAAAAGTTTATCTAGAAAATCGTACATTTTCTGGCCTCGAAGGGTAACTTTAGCTCCTATAGGCATACCTTCACGCAATTTAAATGCCGCTATTGACTTGCGGGCTTTTGTGACTACAGGTCTTTGGCCTGTTATCATTGCTAAGTCGCCGGTAGCTGATTCAATTGCCTTTGCATTTTCACGAGCATCATTGATACCCATATTTATAACAATCTTTTCGACTCTGGGCACTTCCATGATATTTTTATAACTGAATCTTTGCATCAGCGCAGGTACAACTTCATTTAAGTACTTATCCTTTAATCTTGACACGAGACTACCTCCTTCCTGTCTATCTGTCTATAACCTCTTGGCAGCGTTTGCATACTCGAACTTTTGATCCGTCGGCAAGAATTGTATGACCAAACCTGGTAGGTTTATTGCATTTATTGCACACAAGCATTAGTTTCGAAGTGCTTATAGGCAGTTCCATCCTCATTATTCCGCCCTGAGGCATGCCGGCCGTGGGCTTTTGGTGCTTTGTCGCCATATTCACTCCCTCGACTATGGCACTTTTCTTTCTCGGAAAAACTTTAATTACTTTTCCTTTTTTACCTTTATCTTTTCCCGATAGAACGTAAACGGTATCACCCTTTTTTATATGGACTTTTTCCAAAGAACACACCTCCTCATACCGAGCTTTGCGTTTCGCGGTCTTCTATCTTTTCCTAGAATATATCATAACACTTCCGGGGCTAAGGAAATAATTTTCATGTAATCTTTTTCTCTAAGCTCTCTGGCAACCGGTCCAAATATACGTGTACCGCGAGGATTTTTGTCATCGCTTATAATAACTGCAGCATTTTCGTCAAATCTTATATATGAACCGTCTTTGCGTTGTAATCCCTTTTTTGTTCTTACAACAACAGCCTTCACGACGTCTCCTTTTTTAACAACGCCGTCGGGTGTTGCACTCTTAACTGATGCTATAATAACATCACCGATAGATGCAAATTTGCGCTTTGAACCGCCCAATACTCGTATACACATTATTTCTTTCGCACCTGTATTATCAGCCACATTAAGTCTTGTCTGAACTTGCACCATGCCAAAAACCTCCCTTCTCTACTGGGCTTTTTTCACAATTTTTACCAATCTCCAGCGTTTGTCATGACTTAAGGGTCTTGTTTCCATAATTGTCACAATGTCGCCCACTTTGCATTCGTTATTTTCGTCATGAGCCTTAAATTTCTTTGTTCTTTTTATGGTTTTTCCATATAGTGGGTGCCTCATCAGTCTTTCTACGGCAACTGTTATGGTCTTATCCATTTTATCGCTTACTACTACACCGGTCCGGACTTTTCGCTGGTTTTTACGTTCGGCCACCTATATCCCTCCTTCTAAATCATTTTTGGCTGCCCATTCTTAGCTTTTCATTTTGTCTTTCTGTAAGGACTGTCTTTATCCGCGCTATAGTTTTCCTTACTTCGCGAATCCTCATAGGATTATCAAGCTGGCCGGTGGCTGCCTGAAATCGGAGGTTAAACAGTTCGCCCTTTAAGTCCTTTTCTTTCTCTAATAATTCCTGATCGCTAAGGTCGCGAATCTGCTTAAGCTTCATTTAAATCACCGCCCAATTCTAAGCGTTTTACTATCCTTGTTTTTATAGGCAACTTGTGAGAGGCAAGTGTCATGGCCTCTTTAGCAATTTCTTCCGATACTCCGGCAAGTTCAAACATAACACGGCCCGGCTTTACAACTGCAACCCACATCTCAGGTGAGCCTTTTCCGCTTCCCATACGTGTTTCAGCAGGTTTTTTTGTAACAGGCTTGTCAGGAAATACTTTTATCCAGACTTTGCCGCCTCTTTTAATAAAACGAGTCATGGCAACACGTGCCGCTTCTATTTGCTGACTGGTTATCCATGCCGGCTCTAACGCTTGAAGCCCATACTCGCCATATGTCACTTTATTACCTTTATGTGCGTATCCTTTTATTCTTCCACGCTGCTGTTTTCTATACTTCACTCGCTTCGGCATTAACATCGCTTACTTCTCCCCCTTCCTCGGGATTATGCTTTACTGGAAGGACTTCGCCTTTATATATCCAAACTTTAACGCCTATTCTCCCATAAGTAGTATGGGCTTCAGCGAAACCATAATCAATGTCGGCTCTTAAAGTTTGAAGTGGAATGGTCCCCTCGTGATACATCTCAGACCTTGCAATTTCTGCACCGCCGAGTCTGCCGCTGACCATTGTTTTAATACCCTTTGCCCCAGACTTTAAGGCCCGTGATATAGCTTGCTTCATAGCTCTTCTAAAAGATATGCGTCGCTCCAACTGTGAAGCAATATTTTCAGCAACGAGCTGTGCATCCATATCAGGATTTTTAATTTCAATTACATTTATAGAAACCTGTTTGCCGGTCATTTTTTCTATCTCGCCTTTGAGTTCATCTACTCCGCTTCCGCCTCTGCCAATTACCATGCCCGGTTTTGCAGTGTTTATGGTTATTCTTATGCGATTAGCTGCTCTTTCGATTTCGATCCTTGATACGCCTGATGTAAATAGCTTATTTTTAATATATTTTCTTACTTTGTAGTCTTCAAGGAGCTGATCGGCAAAGTCCTTCTTAGTATACCATTTTGAATCCCAATCTTTAATTATTCCGACTCTCAACCCATGAGGGTGTATCTTCTGTCCCAAAATTTATCCCTCCTTTTCTTTAAGAACTATAGTTATATGGCTGGTTTTTTTGTGTATAGATGCCGCTCTGCCCTGAGCTCTGGGACGAAATCTCTTCAAAATTGGCCCTTGGTCGGCATAACACTCAGCAATATATAAAGCATCTTTGTCCATATCAAAATTATTTTCAGCATTTGCTGCCGCTGATTTAAGCAATTTCTCTAATGTTTCCGAAGCCGCTTTAGGCGTAAATTGCAAAATGCTCAAGGCTTCATCTACTTTTTTTCCGCGAATAAGGTCTAAAACTACCCTGACTTTTCTAGGCGCAATTCTAACATATCTTGCCCGTGCCCTCGCTTCCACTTTCATACCTCCTTTGCAAGGTTTGTCATAACCCTTTCAAAATTTACCAATCTATTTAAGTGCTGTAGATTTTTCGGTATGGGCCCCATGCCCCCTGAAAGTTCTAGTAGGCGCAAATTCGCCCAATTTGTGGCCGACCATGTCCTCAGTTATATAAACAGGCACATGCCTTTTTCCGTCGTGAACCGCTATTGTATGGCCCACCATTTCAGGAAATATAGTAGAAGCTCTGGACCAGGTTTTAATAACCTTTTTCTCCCTTTTGTGATTCATTTCAATAATTTTATCTAATAGCTTCTTATCTACAAAAGGGCCCTTCTTTGTTGAACGACTCATAAGATTACCTCCCTTCTACTTGCGGCGCTTGACAATATATTTATCCGAAGCCTTATTTTTCTTTCTGGTCTTGTAGCCAAGGGTCGGTTTGCCCCAAGGTGTAACAGGACTCTTCCGTCCAATAGGCGATTTACCTTCGCCACCGCCATGGGGATGATCCACCGGGTTCATGGCAACACCGCGCACGTGGGGTCTTTTGTTCATCCAGCGAGATCTACCTGCTTTGCCAATAGAAATATTCTCATGTTCAATGTTTCCTACCTGACCAACGGTAGCTCGACACAGTTCAGAAACCATTCTCATTTCTCCTGAAGGCAATCTTAGGGTCACCATACCGCTCTCTCTTGCCATGAGCTGTGCTGATGTGCCGGCCGATCTTACCATCTGGCCTCCCTTACCCGGGATAAGCTCAATATTGTGAACTGTAGTTCCCACAGGTATGTCTGCAAGATTTAAGGCATTGCCCGGCTTTATATCTGCGCCTTTACCGGACTGAACAATATCTCCAACTGTAACTCCGGCCGGGGCCAAAATATACCTTTTTTCGCCGTCTGCATACGATAATAATGCAATATAAGCGCTGCGATTTGGATCGTACTCAATTCCTGCTACCTTGGCCGGCACGCCGTCTTTATCTCTTTTGAAATCAATTATTCTATATTTACGCTTGTGGCCGCCGCCGCGATGTCTTATAGTTTCCCTGCCTTGCATGTTGCGGCCGGCTTTATTCTTCAAAATTTCTACCAATGACCGTTCAGGTTCTTCTTTTGTGATTTCCTCGAATGTGGGAACGCTCATAAACCTGCGCCCGGGTGTGGTAGGTTTAAACTTTTTTATAGCCACATTATTCCCTCCTTCTCTGTAAAGCTAAGTCTCTTCGTGGCCATTTTCTGCTACATGGATTCGAAGAACTCAATTGTTTTACTCTTATCAGTTAGCGTTACTATGGCTTTCTTCCAATCGGGCCGCTTACCTTCGAATCTGCCCATTCTTTTCATTTTGCCTCTCATATTTACAGTGTTAACTTTAGCAACTTCCACCCCGAATATAGACTCTAATGCGTTTTTTATCTCGGTTTTATTTGACCTTTTGTCAACCACAAACGTATATTTTTTCTGCTGCTGCATATCCATGGTTTTTTCTGTAATGAGCGGTTTTATAATGATGTCATGCGGATCTTTCATCCTGCATACACCTCCTCTACCAGCTCAGCTGCCTCTTTTGTAATAATTAAGTTGTCATAATCTAGGATGTCGTATATGTTCAGCGTATTAACATATGTGGTTTTAACCGTCGGAAGATTGCGTGCAGATTTTTCCACATTTTCATCTTTTCCGGCTATTACTATTAGAGCTTTTTTGTCTGCATTTAAATTTTTCAATATGGAAATCATTTCTTTTGTTTTTGGTGCTTCTAAGGAAAGCTCATCTAATACTATAAGTTCATTATCTACAACTTTTGCGCTAAGAGCTGACTTTAGTGCAAATCTTTTAAGCTTCTTTGGCATAGCAGCCTTATATGAACGAGGCTTGGGCCCGAAGATTATACCGCCCTTTCTCCACAAAGGCGATCTTATACTGCCATGGCGGGCTCTACCGGTGCCTTTTTGGCGCCACGGTTTTCTGCCGCCGCCGGCTACTTCGGCTCTTGTTAGTGTACTTGATGTTCCTTGTCTTTGATTTGCAAGATAATTTACAACTGCCCTGTGCATTATATCAGGTCGGACTTCAACCCCGAAAATATCATCGGAAAGCTCAATCTCTCCTACTTGCTCTCCTTTTGTATTGAACATGCTTACTTTAGGCATTGGGCTCCTCCTTTCCTAATTATTTCCCGCTTTTTACAGTATTTTTTATAAATAGCAGTGATTTTTTTGCTCCCGGTACAGAGCCCTTGACAACCAATATATTTTTTTCCGGGATAACTTTTACAATTTCTAAATTTTGCACTGTAGTTTTTTCTGCTCCCATGTGCCCGGGTCTCTTATTTCCTTTAAATACTCTTGCAGGATCAGTGGCGCCTCCGGAACCTGGTCTGCGGTGGTACATGGAGCCATGCCCCATGGGGCCTCGGTTAAAATTCCAGCGCTTTACTCCACCTGCAAAACCCTTTCCCTTGGATATACCCGTAACATCTACTTTTTCGCCGGGTTGAAAAATATCTGCTTTTATTTCATCGCCTACATTATATTTTGCTGCATCTTTAATCTTGAATTCTTTAATATATCTTTTAAATTTCAGCTGATTCTTTACAAATTCGCCTTTTTCCGGCTTATTTAGTGTTCTTTCTTTAATATCTTCATAACCTACTTTAATTGCAGTGTAGCCATCGTTTTCAACGGTTTTCTTTTGAATTACCAGGCATGGTCCCGCTTCAATAAGTGTTACCGGCAAAGCTTCACCTGTTTCATTAAAGATTTGGGTCATGCCAAGTTTCTTACCTAAAATGGCTTTTGAAATCATCACAATCACCTCCTGTTGCTACAGCTTTATCTCTATATCGACTCCTGCCGGCAAGTCCAGTCTCATAAGGGCATCAACCGTTTTTTGATTAGGTTGCTGAATGTCTATTAGTCTCTTGTGAGTTCTGGATTCAAACTGTTCTCGGGCATCCTTATACTTGTGTGGAGCCCGAAGTATAG
Organism: Tepidanaerobacter sp. EBM-49; assembly: GCF_001896645.1. Classification (NCBI taxonomy): domain Bacteria; kingdom Bacillati; phylum Bacillota; class Clostridia; order Thermosediminibacterales; family Tepidanaerobacteraceae; genus Tepidanaerobacter; species Tepidanaerobacter sp. EBM-49. The sequence continues at coordinate 284 of NZ_MPPE01000023.1, read as the reverse complement.
TCACTATACTGCGGTCCGTAGGTAAAGGTATAGGCCCCGATACTTTGGCCCCGGTTCGTTTGGCCGTCTCGATTATTTTTTTTGCTGATTGGTCAAGTATCTCATGGTCAAAAGCCTTCAGACGAATTCTTATCTTTTGATGGGCCATCTTGCTTCCCTCCTTGCATTCGGATTTATTGTTTGCGTATTATTTAGTTCTCGATTACCTCTGTTACTACACCTGCTCCAACTGTTCTTCCACCTTCACGGATAGCAAATCTAAGTCCTGGTTCGATGGCTATAGG
>NZ_MPPE01000016.1:0-12758 GCF_001896645.1 Tepidanaerobacter sp. EBM-49 | reverse complement strand
TAGTTTAAGCGGCGCATTTAAGCACTCAGACAATTGCAGTATACATTTTTCTTCTCTTTTTATATCCACTGACGCAATACAGCCCACGCTTTTTTCGCTTAAATTAAAATCCCTTAAAGCCCTTTTGACTTGAGTAAGCAGTGTCTCATAAGGCACGCCCTTTCTTGTACCGATACCAAGCACTGTATTTTGAGGCCGTAAAATTACATAAGGTACGGGAGGAGGCAATATTTCTTCATCCGTTACAAATACAGCAGCTTTGGCATCTTTAGGCAAATCATGTGAAAATACTTCTGACCGCTTTATAAGATGTGCCAGCTTTTCATACGGGAAGCCTTTTTCTACCGATAATGCCAGCTTCTCACCATTTACAAGGCAGGCGCTTACCTTAGGCAAATCCGAGAAATTGTCAATATAAAGGCCGAGTTTTTTGGCTAAAACATCTATGCTCTCAAAACCCTGAATGTCGCTGGCAGTAGTAATTACCGGCATACATTTTAGAACCTGAGCCACTTTTGACGCAAGTTCATTTGCCCCGCCAAGATGCCCGGAAAGCAAGCTTATGGAAAATTTCCCTTGTTCGTCCACCACTACAACCGCCGGATCTGTTCTTTTGTCGCAAATTACCGGCGCAATCGCCCGAGTCGCAATACCGGCAGCTGTTATAAAAATAAGACCGTCATAGCTTGAAAATATTTGGCGGATAAAATCCTTAAATGAGTTTTTTATCGGAAAATAGTTTTTCAAATCAGCTTCATTTAAAAGCCGACTGTTTACATATACATCGCCGCCGACGCCTGCTCTGATTTTCTCGGCAATGCTCATTCCGTTTTTTGTTGTAGCAATAATGGCTGTCTTCATTTTCTTACCTGTATTCATGGCTGAATGTTTTGTTATAGAGGCATGAGAAGTCATATTCATCACTTAAGAAATTTCCTACCAATATCAGTGCTGTCTTGCAAATTCCCGCTTCTTTTACTTTTTCTGCAATATCTGAAAGAGTGCCCTGCACAATCTTTTGGTCCTCCCAGGTGGCTTTATATACAACAGCGATAGGAGCATCCGAACCATAAACCTTCGCCAAGTCTTCTGCAATTTTTTCAATCTGATTTATGCTGAGAAAAATAGCCATAGTTGCTTTATGTTTTGCCAAAGCATCTAAGCTTTCCTCTTCGGGAACCGGCGTTCTGCCTTCTACTCTGGTCAGTATGATGGTCTGGCTTTGTCCGGGCACGGTAAGTTCCCGCTTTAATACTGCACCGGCAGCGCTAAATGAGCTGACACCCGGAATTACTTCATAGGGTATCGCAAGTTTATCAAGAGCTTCCATCTGTTCCCTTATTGCCCCATAAATAGAAGGATCTCCCGTATGAAGTCTTGCCACATCTGCCCCTTTTTCAAAAGCATCTTTCATGGCATTGATGATTTCATCAAGATTCATCGTAGCACTGTTATAAATCTTCGCTCCGTCTTTTGCATATTTTAGCAGCTCAGGGTTTACAAGCGAGCCTGCATATATTACTACATCGCAATTTTCCAAAAGCTTTTTACCCTTTATAGTAATAAGTTCCACATCACCGGGACCGGCACCGATAAAATAAATCACTTTTTATCCCTCCAGGCAATAATTAGGGAAAGGTAGCTTACACCCCTGCCCAAATATTTATCTAAATCAAATTCTATTTTTTCATCTTCCTGGCCGCAGTGGGTAACAAGCACTGCACAAAATCCGTTTTCCTTCAAGACCTTTACTACATCATCATAATTTCTGGATATTTTCATCAAAACAACATTGTCAAAATCCTTTAGGGTTTTTTCCAGTAATTTTTTGTCTTTAACCGGTATTACGGCAAAGGGAGCGTCTCCTTCTGCTATGGGGATATTGACCTTAGATGCAGCGGCGCAAAAAGATGTTATTCCCGGAATTGTTTCGGCTTCATACCCGCAAAGTCGTGATAATATATATGTATAAGTGCTGTATATCATAGGATCTCCCAACGTTATAAACGCAGTGTCGTTGCCTTCTTTAAGAATTTCTTGAATGATCTTAACGTTTTTGTCCCAAATATCATTTAGTTTATTTTTATTGCTTATCATGGGAAAATTCATCTCTATAACTTTACAATTAATATAAGGCCGGGCTATCTTTAAAGCCAAGCTTTCTTTATCTGCCGCAGGAGCTATGACCATATCCACTTTAGACAAAATCTGTGCGGCTTTCATAGTAATAAGTGTCGGGTCTCCCGGTCCCACTCCGATTCCATAAAACTTACCTGATTTATTCATATAAAGGCTCCTCTGCTTTCTTGCTGTCTTCGGGTTTTCTTGCTGCAAATATATAAATGGGATTGTGGGCAAGCATCATTGTTTTTCCCTTTACTTGCTTTGAAGTGGAGATATTTGCTAAGGTGATATCCCTCTCCCAGCATCTTACCTTAAAAAATCCCTGCAAGCTGCATAGGGTATCTATTGCTATGGCATTTGCAACTATAATGCCGCAGGGCGTAAGTCTTTCGGCGGCTGTTTCTAGAATTTCCTCGGTAAAATCTCCGGTTCCGCCTATGAATATGCTGTCAGGGCAAGGAAGATTTGAAAGCACATCAGGTGCTTGTCCGCAAACTATTTCCATATTTTTAACTTCAAATGCCTTTTGATTCTCTTTAAGCAGCTTTATTGCCTCCGGATTTTTCTCAATTGCAAAGACCCTTCCATCCCTGCAATGCACTGCTGCTTCCACTGAAACCGAGCCTGTGCCTGCGCCTATATCCCAAACTATGCTGTCGCTTTTGAGCCGCATTTTTGAAAGAGATAAAACCCTTATCTCTTGTTTTGTCATAGGAACGCCGCCTCTTATAAAAAGCTCGTCAGGAATGCCGAATCCATACTGCCACACCTTGTTATCACCACCACATTTAAGTCAAAATTTTGAGTGCTTTCGGCAAGTTCTTCAACCGAAAATTCCCCTATCTTTTCATTTTCATAAGATAGGTTTTCTCCAACATATATTTTTACATCAACAATACCTGCCTGTCTTAAACTTTGAGCGATGTAGCAAGGGCTATGTATTTTGTCGGTAAGCACTGCTACCGATTTATATTCCTTGACTTTTTCTATAAGCTCCTGCTTTCGACCGTGAAGGCTTATCACGCAAACATCTTTCATTGGCATCTTAAGTTTTCCCAGCATGTATTGGATACAACTTATTCCGGAAATTACTTCGATTTCTTCTTTCTTTCGCAAGCTGAGTATTTTATCGAGGATACCGTATATTGTCGGATCGCCGGAAGCTAAGACTACTACATTGCCGGGATTATCCAGGGCTTTTTCTAAATCCAATTTGCTATCGAACAATATTTTCGCGCACGAAACTCCTTCACACATTTTAAGCTGCCGCCGGCCGCCTATGATAACATCAGCGGATTGTATCTTTTTTAGAGCAATTGGAGTTACATAGTCAGGATGTCCCGGACCGATGCCTACCACACTTATCAATTGGAATTTTCCCCTTTCCCATAGGCTTTTGCCAGAAAACCTCGATTTAATGAAAAAATTTTTACCTCTATATTCAAGCTTTTCCCTGTATACCACATGCAGCGTGCGACGATTCTTTCGGCAATAAATTTACTAAAACTTTCCATATCTATGCCTGCTTCTTCGATAATACTTAGAGCTTCCCGAGTTGTAACAGAATTTAGCAAATTTACCGCCACATCCTTTGTGACTCCAAAATATGCTGCATATGCTGTCATTATCTCGCTGCGGGCATCGGCAACTTTCCCTGTTGTATCAAATATGCCTGCGGCTACTTTAATGAGTTTGCCGATATCTCCGATTAACAAAACATCTTTGAAACCATATTCCACTACTTTTTCCAAGGCGAACCCCAGGTAGTTGCCATAGGATACGATAAGCTCCGGATTTTCACCGGATTTTAGTGCATAATTTTTGCCATAATTACCCGGCACCAAGATTACTTTTTTATGTCCCTGGGCTGCAAGTATTGACAATTGAACCGCCAGTGTATCCTTTAGGGCCGCAGTGGACATAGGTTCAACTATTCCTGTAGTGCCGATAACCGAGAGCCCTCCCTTAATTCCCAGCATCGGATTAAAAGTCCTTTCGGCAACTTCTTCACCGCCGGGAATACTTATGGTAAGTCTTACACCACAGCCCTTGGGAAGCACCTTGCAAACTTCGTTTTTTATCATAGCCTGTGGCACCGGGTTTATGGCAGGTTCTCCCGGCTTTACTTGAAGTCCGGGTTTTGTGACAATGCCTATTCCGGCGCCGGCGGTAATTGTTACTCCTTCTGAGGCACGCTCTGCCTTGCAGTATATAATAAGGCCATCTGTCACATCAGGGTCATCTCCGCCATCTTTTTTAATTCCACAGCTTACCCAATCTTCTCCTTTTTCAAAAGCGGCTATCGGAAGTTTAAGCGGCCATCCTTTTGGGGTGTCGATTTCGATTTCCCGGGGAATGTTTTCATAAAACAGTGCAAAAGTTGCAGCTTTTGCAGCAGCGGCTGCACAGCTGCCGGTGGTATAGCCGTATCGAAGTTTTTTTCCGTTCTTTACGATGTACTTATCCATTTTTAATGGTTTTCTCCTCAAGACTCATATACATCAGTGCATTAACTATGGCAGCAGCTATGTTGCTGCCTCCTTTTTGTCCTTTTGTAATTATATGGGGAACCGAAAGCTTGGAAAGCTCTTCTTTGGATTCCGCCGCTCCTACAAATCCTACCGGGACGCCAATTATTAAATCAGGATTGGCTTTCCCTTCCCTTATAAGTTCGATCAGCTTAAACAGTGCCGTTGGGGCATTTCCCAAAACATAAATCTTTATATCAGGAAAAGCAGCTGCCATCATTACAGAGGCCATGGAACGGGTTATGCCCTCGCGCTTTGCCATCTCTGCCGCCTGCGGATCGTCTACCATGCATAAAGCCTTGCATCCCAGCTCTTTAAGTGCCTTTTTATTAATTCCCGCTTCAGCCATCCTGGTATCTGTATAAATACGGCATCCTTTTTGCATTGCCGAAAGCCCCGCTTCGATTGCACCTGGCGAGAATTTTAGTAAATTAGCAAAATCAAAATCTGCCGTAGTATGAATAACTCTCCTGACAACGTTCCATTCTTTAGGGCTAAAGTTTGCTTTATCAACATTTTCCTCTATTATCTCGAAGCTTTTTTTCTCTATGCCCTCAGGTGTTTTCACGTAGCTTAAATTTCCCATAGTTTTCCTGCAGCCCTTTCGATTAAAATATCTGCAATGCGTCTGTCAAAGCCTATCGGCTTTGCAAGTGAAATTTCCAAATCCGGATAAACATTTTTAACATTAGTAAGTTCCTCCGGAATATCATGTCGTATGTGGTTTCCCTCAAACAAAAACATAGGTACTGCTACCACCTGCCTCAAGCCTTCTTTATAAATTTCATCAAAGGCTTCGCGAATATTCGGGTGATTAAATTCCATAAAGGCAACTTTTACTTCCTTATATAAATTCCTTTTTGCAATTTCGCCGCGAACTTGATAGATTACTTCCGTGGTAGATTGAGCTTTACTGCCGTGAGCTAGAATAAGCAAGGTTTTATCCATATTTTTACTCCTTATCATTGATTTGCCTACATTTATCCAGAAAATTATCCAAAAGCTTAGGATATGCATAAAAATCTATATGCATATAAGAGGCAAGACAGTTTTTATAGGTGTAGCCGCACTGCCACTTACGGTTTTGTTCCGGCTTTCTTATAATATAGCTTGCGTTGTTTAAATTACCATTTATCTTAGAATAGTGAAACTCCTGGCCATTTATTATGGTGCCGAAAGGAGCGAGCACATTGTCTTTTACTACTTCTGCCGTCACATATCCAAAATTTTGAAGCCTGTCTGTCATTACTGTTTCACAGTCAAATATGCCCACCATCGGATAAGCCTTGCCGCCTCTGTCATAAACTGTCTTTGCAAGATACATCAGGCCGCCGCCTTCTGCATAGGTAGGAAGGCCTGCATTGATGGCGTAAATTATGGAATTTTTCATAGGATTGTTTTGACTAAGCTGCCGGCCAAAGTTTTCTGGAAAACCTCCTCCTATGTATAAGCCGGATATTCCTTTCGGAAGCTCGGCATCTTTTAAAGGGCTAAAGGGCACAAGACAGGCGCCTTTTTCTTCAAAAAGCTCTAAGGAAGCATTATAGTAAAAGCAAAAGGCATCATCCATAGCAACTGCGATCTTTAGCTTTTTGCCGCCGGTATCTGCGGATTTACTGCATTCATTAGGCAGGACAGGTATATGAGCACTCTCTGCAATTTTAAAAATCTTAGCAAGATCTATATGTTTTTCTATTAAATAATTTAGTCTTTCTAGGCCTTCTTCAAGATTTTCCATCTCTTCCGGAGGCATAAGGCCCATTGGCCGCTCCGGGATTACAAGTTTTTCGTCTTTTGGAAGATAGCCTAAGGCGCAAAGCCCTGTATCCTTTTCTATACATTCTTTTAAAAGTTTAAAATGCTCATCTCCCCCAACACGATTAAATATTACTCCGGCTAAGTTTAATTCAGGATCAAAATCTTTATAGCCTTTAACCATTGCCGAGGCACTTCTAGACATACCGCCGGCATCTACAACTAATATTACGGGTATGCCTAAGATTTTGGCCACATGGGCGCTGCTGGCAAATCCCGAAGAATCTTTGCCGTCAAATAACCCCATCACACCTTCTACTATAGAGATATCTCGCCCCGCGGTTTTTTCATAAAATAGTGATGCAAGCCTTTCTTCGCCCAACATGTGAATGTCTAAATTGTAGGAGGGATTTTTGCTTACCAATTTGTGATAAGCAGGGTCAATATAGTCCGGTCCCACCTTAAACGGTACCACTTTGAGCCTTTTAGAAAGAGCGCCCATTATTCCAAGACTTATGGTGGTCTTGCCGGAACCGCTGTTGGTCCCGGCTATCATTACGCCTCTATTCATAAATAACCAGTCCTTTTGTTTAAAGTATGCACCTTAAATCCTCTATTGATTTTGGCTGTCTTTTGCCTATAAGTCCTTTTTCAAAAAGTATTTGATATACTTCTAAAAGCATGGGCTTTTGAAGGTCAGCCTGATTTAGAACTTCATCATTTTCAAAAATCTCTTCCGGTGCTCCTGACTCTAAGAGTTTGCCATCCTTGACAATTAATATGTTATCCGCCCAGCTGTAAGCCAAGTTAACATCATGTGTTGAAAGGATTATCTGTTTTCCGCTTTGATGCAGCAAATCAAGGGTCTCAAGGAGAATACGGCAGTGCTTGGGATCTAAATAGGCCGTAGGTTCGTCAAATATTATCACCTCAGGCTCCATTGCCAAAACTCCTGCGATACAAACCCGCTTTTTTTGACCATAACTTAAAAGATGTGTCGGCTTTTGAGCTAAGTCGTAAACTCCTGCAGTAATTAGAGCTTTTTCCACTCTCTTTTTTACTTCATCATCTTTCAGGCCCAAATTCAGCGGTCCAAAAGATACTTCTTGAAACACCGTTCCGGCAAAAATTTGAGTATCCGGGTCTTGAAAGACTATGCCTACATTTTTTCTAAGTTCCATAAGATGCCGTCGATTATACTCAATTTCCCTGCCGTCAAAAAGTACTCGGCCGCTTTTGGGTTTTAATATTCCGTTAAAGTGAAGAAATAGTGTAGATTTTCCGGCGCCATTAGGCCCTAGAACGGCTGTCTTTTTGCCTTTTTCTATGGCCAAATTTATTCCTTTTAGAGCTTTGGTGCTGTCAGGGTACTCATACTCTAATTCACAAGTTTCAAAAATGTATTGACTCATTTAAAAGAGCCTCCGGTTTTTAAAGCTATGACAAACAGAGCGGTGTCGATAGCTGCTATTATCAATAAATTCTTTACAGAAAATCGGTAGTTTGAATCCAAAACTTTAAGCTCTCCGTCATATCCGCGAGAGACCAAAGCCGTATAAAGTCTTTTTGAATCTGAAAATGATTTTGTAATAAGATATGAAAGCAGTTTACCCATCGAGTTTAGGCTTGACTTGAAATTCACATAGCCCAAACGTGCATTTTGAGCTGTGTATATTTTTTCTGCAGTATCTAAAACCACAAATAACTGGCGGTATATGAGCAGCATTAAATCCAATAATACGCCGGGGACATTTAGCTTTTTAAGCAGGGCTATTAAATCCAGAATCGGTGTTGTAAGAGATATAAAGTATAAACAAGACACTAGAGCCATAGACCTTGCAGAAAGAAAACCGGCCTGTTTTAATCCGCCATATGTAACACCTATAGTTGTTTGAAAAAAAGGGAAATGCACGAGACTTTGCTCGGCACTTGCCCCAAAATTTATCACTATAGGTAAAATGCTCATCCCAAGGAAAGCAAGGGGAAGGAAAATTAAGTGCAGATATATTTTTGGTGGTATTCCACCCTTGATAATTATAATAGCCGCCATAAGTAAGATAATCAGCCCATCACAATATATGTTTGGAATAAAGCCTATACACATAGTTATTAAAGCAAAAATCAGCTTTTCCCCGGGATGAACATCTTTTAACCCATTTTTATAAACAAGACTATCTAGCAGCATTTTTTTGAGCTAGGCGGCCGAAAAAGTAGCCTATAAAACCGGCACCTAAAGCTGCTTGCAGCGCAAAAAGCATGCTCTCGATTTCTCCGCTGGGCGGCTCCCAAATATTTGAAAACCATGGTTCATAATCTGATACAATTTCAGTAATAGCTTCTTCTGCTTGTCCATCAGCGCCCTCAAACTCTCCGTCTTTTACAAACATCATCGGAATTATTGCAATGATTATTACGAGTAATAGTAAAAACAAGTTTTTCATTAAAAGGTTCTTGTTATTCATTTATAGACCCCCTTCTTTGAAGTGGCCGACAAGAGTATTGCTATCATATGCCGAAAGAAGATTGACCACAATTACCGTAAGCAGTCCCTCGCTTATGGCCAAGGGAACTTGCGTCAGGGCAAAAATACCTATAAATTTTGTAAATGATGCCGCAAAGCCGCCCACCTCTGCCGGAAAAGCTATTGCCAGCTGAAAAGATGTAACAACATATGTCATAAGATCTCCTAAAGCCGCTGCCAAAAATACAGCTATGCTTCTTGATGCTCCCATCTTTTTTGCAAGTTTATATATAGCATATGACACAAAAGGACCGACTATAGCCATTGAAAAGGTGTTTGCTCCAAGAGTTGTAAGCCCTCCATGAGCCAAGAGGAGTGCTTGAAATAGCAGCACTATCATTCCTATCACGCTCATAACCCAGGGCCCGAATAATATAGCTCCCAGACCAACGCCTGTAGGATGAGAGCAACTTCCTGTTACCGAAGGCAGTTTTAAAGCCGACAGCACAAAGGCAAAGGCTCCCACAAAGCCTAACAGCATTTTGTTACTGGGATCTTCACGGATTAACTTCTTTATTGATGAAAGACCGACAACTACAAAGGGAATCATAGCTGCATACCATACAGCAGCCCATACAGGCGGTAAAAATCCTTCCATGATGTGCATGGCAAAAGCCGTGCTCGGCATCATGCATAACAAAACAGCTAGCAAGCATATCTTTTTAGTCATTAAAATACCTCCCAAGTTTTAACTTTTATTTTCGTGTCTTTTTTGGCATTAGTGTTTCAGGTAAATGGATTGTCAACCTTGCTCTAATAAAATATCCCATAAATTAAATATCCTATCTTTTACCATTCAAAAAGCCCCTTGACTACAAACGTCAAGGGGCTTTATCACCTAAGCAGTTCACAGATTGCACCTCCCTATCGGTCGTAGGATAGTGAAATCAGCATAGGCAGGTCTCCTGGCTCAGGTTCATCGCTCCTTATGCCTTCCCAGTTTCCCAGTGGCTCAGTATAAGGTAGCTCGCCTTTACAGTGGCGGGACCGCGCGGGATTTTCACCCGACTTCCCTTTTAGTCAATCTAAAATTGACACCTACACCTTTAAAATATTTATTTTCCTAAGATGGTTCCATTATAACAATAAATGTCGCATAATACAAGACGATTTTTTTCTTAATATACAATAAATACCAAAATTTTACGGTTGCGTATTACAGCTTTAACCAACTGTAAAATTTTTCTAGCCCTATATCAAAATTTTTTACCCCTTATAGTTGTGAAACTGCTTTTTTTAGCTTTTTGGCCTCTTCTGTAATGTCCTTTGCTGAAATCAGGGCTGAAATAACTGCTATACCGTCAATACCCATGCCCTCAAAGTGCGGCAGAGTTTCTAGGTTAATGCCGCCAATCAGAACTAACGGCAATCTGACGGAATGCCGGATTTTTTCCAATTCTTCCATTGATACAAGCTCTACATCAGTTTTTGTTTTCGTGGAAAACATGGCTCCTATACCAAGATAATCTGCTCCGCTCTCCTTTGCCCGAATTGCCTCATCTAAAGTAGAAGCCGAAACACCCAAAATTTTGTCAGAGCCGATAATTGAGCGGACAATCTCTGCCGGAAGGTCGTTCTGCCCGATATGGACGCCGGCGGCATCCACTGCCAGCGCAACATCAACACGGTCGTTGATAATAAGCGGTACATGGTAAGCATCTGTAACTTGCTTTATGCTTTTCGCTATTTGGTAAAAGTCAAGGGATGACACTGTTTTTTCTCGCAGCTGCACTAGTGTTGCTCCACCTTTGATTGCCTGTTCTACTGCTTCCTCCAACGTCGGGGTACTCATAAGCTGGCGGTCAGTCACCAAATAAAGGCTATAATCAATCTCGGGCTTCATGAATTTTTGCCCTCTTTGTAAAAATTTCGGCATTCATATTGCTAACAGAATCTATAATTGCTTTATGTAAACTGCCGCTGCCCTCTTTTCCGACCTTTTCCGCAGCAGCCTCGCCTGCGATACCCATACAGAGTATACCCCCTGCAGCAGCAACCAGAAAATCTTCTGTCACTCCACAGAAAGACCCAATAAGCGATGTGCACATACAGCCTGTACCTGTTATACCGGAAAGCAGTTTTGTACCGTTTTCAAGGAGAAGAGTGTGCTGCCCATCTGAAACAATATCTGTTTCACCGGTAATCGCTGCCACACAGCCATACTTTTTTGCTATTGTTTCGGAAATACTACATCCTGCTGCAAGACCGCTATTGATGTCTGCATCGGAAGCATCAACGCCTTTCGTTGAGGCTTCCAGCCCGGCGATAAAACGGATCTCTGACATATTGCCGCGAAGCACGCTAAGCTGCACTTTTTCTAAAATTTGCTCTGTCGTCCGATTGCGCAATTCTGATGCGCCGGCGCCGACCGGATCGAACACCACGGGAATTCCAAGTTTATTGGCCTTTTCTCCTGCGGCAAGCATTGCCTGAACCGTCCGTTCATTCAGTGTGCCAATATTTAGCACCAGAGCCGAAGAAATTGATGTAATAGCTTCCACTTCTCGGATATCATCTGCCATGATGGGAGATGCCCCTATAGCCAGTGTGATATTGGCACAATCATTTACAGTAACATAATTTGTAATATGATGAACCAGAGGTTTTTTGGTGTGCACCATTTCAAAGGCTTTCTTAACTTTTTCAACATATTTTATCTCCATTACATAAATCAGCCCCTTGTGTTTTGTATTTCATTTGATTAATACTCCTTCTGTAATCCGTTTTGATAGAGATCATAAAAGTGATGAGTGGGTCCACAGCCCTTTCCAATAGGCAGAGAATGTCTTATTGCCGTGGTAACATAATCTTTTGCTCTTTTTACTGCTTCCTCTAAATCAAGACCTAATGCGAGGTTGGAAGCTATTGCGGAAGAATAAGTGCAACCTGTTCCATGAGTGTTTTTAGTATTTATACGCTCCTCGCTAAAATAAGTAAAATGTTCGCCATTAAATAATATGTCAAGTGCCTCTCCTTTAGCGTGACCACCTTTTACCAAAACAGCTTTTGCACCCATTTTTGCGATCTTTTCAGCTGCATGCTCCATGTCCTCGGATGTTTGAATCGATAACCCTGTAATCCTTTCGGCTTCTGGAATATTTGGTGTCAGCAGGTCAGCAAGAGGCAGTATTTCTTCGATTAATGTATCCATTGAATCGGGCTGCATTAGCGGGCAGCCATTTTTTGCTATCATGACAGGATCAATTACAATATTTTGAGGCTCATACTCCCTGAGTTTGTGCGCTACAGCTTTCATGGAAGTCGATTGTGATAGCATTCCTATTTTGACAGCATCTGTGCCAATATCCTCAAAAATAGCATCAATCTGTTTCTCGATTATTTCAGGCTCAATATCCTGCATGTCAATGACACGAAATGTATTTTCAGCTACTACAGAAACAATAACGCTCATACCATAAACGCCGTGGGCGGCAAAGGTTTTGATATCTGCCTGAATACCTGCGCCACCACTGCAATCAGATCCGGCAATAGATATAACTTTTTTCGTTTTTCACACCTTCCTTCTGAACAAAAAAAATAATGCTTGCTGAATTTGGCAAGCATCGTTTTCTCTAAAAATTTTCGCTTCCCTACACCAGTGTTAGCTGACAGGTTCAAAGGGTCAGGTTTTACCTTCTCAACTCATAAGAGTTCCCCCGCAAACTGCATATTATATTGTTGTTAATAACGTATCACTTAAAAAAGGTTCTGTCAACACGATTTAAAAACCGCGATCGCGTCAAGTAATCTTAGGTTTTTTTGTAAGACCTCTGCCAACCTTATACAGAACAAGCAAAAGAAATTAAATCTGTTTTAACTTATTGATTTTA
>NZ_MPPE01000038.1:0-3018 GCF_001896645.1 Tepidanaerobacter sp. EBM-49 | reverse complement strand
TACAAAATCCTTTAAGATTCTAAGCACCTCTTCTTCATCAAGATTTCCCAAAGCTTCGGTTAAATGTTTAAAGTCTGACATTGATGGAAACCTCCTCTTAGTTTAAATATTTTATATGTATATACAAGTTATAATATAAGTATATACATGTAATTTTAGATTGTCAATACTTTTTTGAACATTATTTGTTTTTTAATTGTTTATTTTTTAACTATCTTTCGAATTTCCGCGCTATATTGCGCAAAAAAATATCCCAACCTCTCTTACGATTTAGGTTGGGATATTTTATCGGCAAGCTTATTAAGCTAATATAATTAATTTTATGCTTTTGCCAGTCTTTCATTTATTGCTTTTTGATATTCAACTACCTTTTCTCTTGTAAGTTTATATCCAAATGTCATTATTAAAGCAGAGATTAACGCGAATATGCCGGGGATAAATAGAAATGCATTTATCACACCTGCTTTAAGTGCAGGAGTAGCCGTAGCCGGATCTGCTCCCGGTATAAATCCTGCTGTTGCCAAAACAAAAGGAATAACTGTTCCGCGTGAAATAACGGCTAGTTTTAGTGCAACTGTCATTAATCCCATAACAAAAGATGACGCATCTTCGCCTATCTTCCAGTTGGCATAAATCGATACATCTGAATATAGACCAACCATAACGGAAGTCAGAACACCTAAGAACATTCTTGCTAAAAAAACAACTACGAAGAACAGTGTTACGTTCATTGCTACATACTTACATATTATGAGTGATGCTGCCAGCGCATAAAGACTCACAATTGTTGCGTTTCGTGAAGAGAGCTTCTTAGCAAGAGATCCCGCAAAATAAGAACCTATCACCTGTGCAATGGAGCCTGCCAGTAAATACGCAGGAAAAAGAGACATATCTTGAGCAACATAAGTGAAATAATAAGCTGCTGCCGCTGTCATAACAAAATTGACCATATACCTGAAAAAGTCGGCTATTAATAATACAATAAGGGGCGGGTTTTGAACAAGGCTTTTTACCATGGCTCCTATCGAAACCTTAGAACCTTGTTTGGAACTAAGGGCTTCTGCGCCTGTAGGCTCATAACCTTCGGTTATCTTGAATACTATCCAATAGCATATTGTCATTATCAAAGCAGTCAATCCGGCTAAGATAGTATAGCCGAGAACTTCATTATTTGTGACTTTTCCGAAATATTCCGCCAGTGGTGCTCCCGTATAAGAAAAAACTATACCGGCAAGTGCAGTGTAAGTTGCGCGTCTTGAAGCAAGAAGAGCGGCTTCGTCAGGGTTGGTTGCAAGAACCGGAATAAGTGCTACATTAGCGACCCACGGGATGTTCCATGCTATGTGGCTCAATATAAAACCTGCGCATATTATAAATGCTGCTACTGGATCGGGGCCAATTTTTGTGAATTGAAAGATGTATAAAAAAATAACTACTGGGGGCATAATCAACATCCACGAACGGTTTCTGCCCCATTTTAAAGGTTTTGTGCCGCTGATTATCGCACCATAAAACGGAGACAGCACAGCATCAACGATACTTGTTATCGAGCCTATCAATGCAACCAGAGGGAGGGGAAGTTTTGCTACGTTTGTCAAGAAAAATACAAAAAAGTATAATTCAACTTGTGTCATAAGACTGAAGCCGAAATCCCCTATACCATAAAATGTTTTTATGGTCTTATTTAGCGGTTTTTTCGCCATAAATCTTTCTCCCCTTTCACAAATCCTAATTTAGTGATATATAGGCACTGATTTCATTAAACCAGTGCCTATTATTTCTATGGTTTAACCATATTTTTCCACTGCTTCAATTAAGGCCGTAATATTTTCTACCGGCGTCTCGCGAGGAGCTGTTCCTATAGTAGGAGATAAGATAACTCCGCCTCCGGGCTTAACTTGCTCTAATAAGTTCTTCATATATTCTTCAATCTTCTCCGGCGTACTCCCGATAATAATACTTACAGGTATTCCGCCTACAACACAGGTATGGCCTTTTAATACTTGCTTTGCTTTTACCAAATCTGTTTTTTCAAAGTATGCTACACCCCACCCTTTTGGCAGCTCTAAAATGGTCTCTAGGTGAGGCTCATGATGTCCTTCAAAAAATACCCATGACTTTACGCCCTCATCTAATAATCTGAGTATAACTTCTTTTAATGTGGGCCAATAAAACTCGTTATATAATTTAGGAGAAAGATACTCGTTTAGATGTAGTGGTATCATCGCAAGGTTAATCCCAACCTTTTTATAGGCTAGGGCATACTGCACTATAGGCTCCACAAGGGCTTCGGTAGCTTTCTTTACTTTATCGGGATATCTTCTAATATCAAGTACTACATTATTTATTCCTCTTAAAAAGTCTCCAATGATATCAAGTGGTGCATATGCTCCGCCCATAGGTATGGAAGGATAACCTAAATCTGCTGAAATTTTGCCAATTTGGCGTCCCGCTGCAGAAAATCTGTCAAATTCTCTGCCCAATCTTACCCACGTAGCCATTGCTTGGCGTGGCGTAGAGATATTATTGCATGTCCGCGGAAGTATTGTTTCAGTAACAAATTTTACCGGATCTTCAATCAATTTATCGTATTCATCCGGCTCCATAAAGGTTCCGCCGATAAACTGAGGACTTGAGTTTTCATCAATTTCTCTTCCCGGAAATCTATAATATTTATCGCCTAAAACGTCATGCATAGGACCTGAAATAAAAGTAGTGCTGCGGGCTATATCCTCGAATTCAGAAAAGGCAACGCTAAACACTCGCCCATCTAAGCCGGGTATCGAAGCCGAGGGCCAATCAAACGGGAAATCTTTCAAATATTTTTCAATAGCCTTTATGGCTTTATCATAATCATAGCAAAACTCATGCTGATTAATGCCTGAATAAGCAGGGATTATGTCGCCGCCTATGCCTTTTAGTGGCACTCTATCAGGTTCCTCTAAATTCATAGCAGCTTGTATTCTTGCAAGACGTTCCTTTGCAAGTTCGTCAGGACTTTTTGCACACATCTTTATC
>NZ_MPPE01000054.1:0-43795 GCF_001896645.1 Tepidanaerobacter sp. EBM-49 | reverse complement strand
TATAAACACTACAACTGCGCCTATTATCATGGCATTGTGCATACCTTTTGTATCTTTATACATTAGGCAACCCATAGCTCCATGCGGTTGACCTATAGTGACAAGCCCTAATGAAACAAACATTGAAAATGCATAGGCTGGGCTCCAAACCCATGGAGACACTAAATCAGGATTGATGTCAATTATAGTTTTGTAAGCTGCTTCCATTGGACTTATTTTTATTATTAACATAATAAACAAGACTACTATCGCAAAGGTCATAACTATACCTTGAAAAACTGTAGCTGCTGAGACGCCTTTTATTCCACCTGTGACGGTATAAATCAAAATTACTATACCAAACATCATCAGTGCTGTAACATAAGGCAATCCAGTCATTACTTGGATTAACCTACTTCCTCCACTGAGTTGAGCTACTATATTAGAGGTGTAAAAAATCCAAATAGCAATAGCACTAAACCAGCGCACAGCTTTGCTGTTGTTGTATCTATATGTCAAGATATCCTGATATGATTGAGCATCTATGCGTCGTGCAATAATTCCCACCTTTTTACCTATTTGTCCCAGCACCACAAAGTTCATAAAGCTTTGAGATAAAACTACAAATGGAAATACCAGACCGACGCTGTATGCAAGTCCTGGACTGCCTAAAAATGTGCCGGCGCTGCATAAGCCTGCAGCAAGCATAAATACAATTACAAGTGTTCCCATTCCGCGACCGCCGGTATAAAATTCGCTAAGGTAATCGTCTAATTTTGTTTTAGCCATTGATCGCCTAGAATATTCCGCTATGCCTAGCAAAATCAGAGAATATGCTATAAAAGAAATTATTACAGTAGTTCTGGCACCTGATATATCCATGCGTCATTCACCTCTTTTTTTCTTTTATTTGTTCAATTGTTTGTTCAATCCACGGTTCTACGCTAATAGGAATGAATATTTTTGAAACTAGATAATATATTAAAAAGAGAAATATTACTGTAATCAACAAAGAATAAAACCACCAAGCAGGCATACCTAATATAAAATTGTAATTTCTAGGATCGCCTTTGCCTACAGTATATGCAACTATAAGCATTATAAATGTGTAGCATAACTGCACCGCGAAAACAATCAGCATTTCCTTTTTGGCTATAACAAATCTTTCATCAACTTCTACTTCTTTTATGTCATAGTCTTGGTCATTTTTCATTCTTTTCACCTCCGTTAAATTTTTTAACTAATTTAATTAAATCTTAAGACCTTACCTGCTTTTACAGGCTGCGGCTTGCCATTATTTACAAGTATTTGCCCATTTACAATTACATAATCAATTCCCTCGGGGTACTGGATAGGATTAACATAATCGGCGGTATCTTTTACTTTTTGTGGATCAAAAATAACTATATCTGCTGCATAATTTTCTTTTAGCAGTCCCCTATCTTTTAAGCCAAGAACGCTTGCGGGCTTGCCGGTCATTTTATAAATCGCTGTCTCTAAATCCAGTACCTTTTCTTCCCGAACATATTTTCCTAAAATACGAGGAAATGTCCCGTACAGCCGAGGATGAGGTTTTGCTCCCATAATGCCATCGGTGCATACATTATGTTCTTTCCTTTTCATAATCTCTACAACATGTTCTTCCTTTCCATAGAAGTCCACCATACCTACAACATTTTCTTCTTCGAGCAGTAAATCAAATACTGCATCAAAGGGGTCTTTTCCCCTTATTTCTCCGATTTCAACTAAATTTTTGCCAACAAGATCACGGTTCTTTTCTGTTTTAACAAATGTTACATAAATTCCGTCTAAGCCTGCAAAGTCAATGAAATTATCCCATCCCGGTATTCCGTTGATTATGTCCTCTTTCATCTTTTTCCTTAATTCCGAGCTTTTAAGTCGTTCCAGAAGTTTATCTGTTCCTCCGTCGTGGACCCAGGGCGGTAAAATTACTCCAAGCATTGTACTGCCTGCTACATAAGGATATTGATCAAAGGAAACTGTAATACCATCCTTATTTGATTTATCCAGCTTTTCCATTACTTTTGGAAATTTATCCCAATTTTTCTTACCGGCAACTTTAAAATGGGAAAAATGCACTCGGCAGCCGCTTTCTTTTCCGATAGTAAGAATTTCATCCATAGAATCTAATATACTATCTGCTTCGCTACGCTGATGTGTTACAAAAACAGCGCCTGCATCATGAAGTATTTTCCCTAAAGCAATAAACTCATCGATTTTGGCATAGCAACAAGGTGGGTATATCATCCCTGTAGACATACCAAAAGCGCCTTCTTGAATGCTTTTTTCTAAAAGTTTTTCCATTGATTTAAGCTCTTCCGAAGTCGGTTGGCGATCATCAAGCCCCATAGCTGAAAGGCGTAGATTGCCATGAGGTGCTAAGAATGCAATGTTCGGGCCAAGCTCAAGCTCTTCTAACCGGCTTAAGTATTCACCAGTGGTCCTCCAGGTCCACTCTACTTCATACTCGCCTTCTAAGCCTGCCATAGCTTTCTTCCAAGAAGAAATGTATTCATCTTTTATAGGTGCAAGCGACATCCCATCTTGACCAATAACTTCAGTTGTAACTCCCTGGCGAATCTTTGGCGAAACAAAAGGTTCTGCAAATACGTGTAAATCCGAGTGACTGTGGGTATCGATGAATCCGGGGGATACTACCTTATCTGATGCATCAATTATTGTTTTACTTTCAGCATCCTTAAGGTCGCCGTCTATTGCTTCGATCTTACCATCATTTATACCTATATCTGCCTTCTTGCCTTTGGCACCTGTTCCATCGACTACAAGGCCATTTTTAATTATGATATCGAAAACGCTCATCTAAAACCCTCCTTGATTTAGCTTAATAAAGCCTTGATTATTTCATAATAGCCGCATGTTGCTTTTAGAAGCTGCTCGATTTCTATATATTCATCTACTATATGTGCAAGACTCTCTTTAGACGGACCAAAGCCAAGTGTTTTGATATTCGCTTCTCCCGCATAGTGACTGCCGTTAGTGCAAAAAGAGTAATGGGTTATTTCAGGCTGAAAGCCTGCGCTTTTTAGCCCCTCATAGGTTTTTTGGATAAAATCTTCTTTTTCATCGTAGAGCCATGCCGGGAAAAATCTTTCTCCCTGTATTTTTGTGCCTGTATAGCACTTTTCCTCCCCTAAAGCATAGGACACTTTTGCTTTAAAGTTCGGGTCATCTTTTTCCATCCTTGCAATAATATCTTTTATCGGCCGCAAAACGCTTTCTTTTGTTTCGCCCACTAAAAGTCTCCTGTCAAATGTTGCTCTGCAATAATCAGGCACCACGGATGCTCCGGGATAAGGCGATGATTTTATATCTGTAAGTTCTAAGATTCCATCTCCCAAGAAGTCGTGATGAATGGGCTTTATTTTGCGGATTTCATCAATCAAATTTGTCATACTATAGACAGCATTTATTCCTGCTTTAGGATTTGAAGAGTGGGCGCTTTTGCCAAAAGTCTCTATGACTATTTCCGCTCTTCCTCTCTGCCCGCGCTTAATGTTGCACTCTGAAGCTTCTCCTATGACAACATAATCAGGGTTTACTTTTTCGCTGACTTTTCTAGATGCTATTCCCTCAAAGCATTCCTCGTGGACAACACCTGCAATGTATATATCTCCAGCAAAATCCTTCTTTGTGCTTCTTGCATAATTTGCAGCCGCACACACCATTGCGCTTATAGCGCCTTTCATATCTGAAGCTCCTCTACCATATATCCTCCCTTCTTCAATAATCCCTTCAAAAGGTGCCTTGCTCCACTGACTTTCGTCAGCAGGTACAGTATCCATATGACCGTCAAACAAAATAACTTTGCCGGGTTTACTGCCTCTCATATGGCCTATTACATTACCATAATCATCAGTTAAAATCTCATCAAACCCCATTGCCTTGAAAGTATCATCCAGTTTTGCGGCAAGCATTTCCTCCTGGCCGGAATAGCTTCTGATTCTTATTAAATCCTGACATAGATTTATTACTTCTTTTTGTTGATTTTCTTTTAGCATTTCTTTTTCACCTCTCATATTTTTACAAAAGATCGTATGAAGGATATTTTCCATCCCAAACTATTTTTCTGTAATCCACCGGATCTGTATCGCCTTCTGTGCTTATAAGGAGGATTTTTGACTTTTCGTCAATCCTAAGTAGATCCTTCATTTTGCTGAGTTTTTCAGCTTCTGCTATCAAACTTAAAACTCCCATGCCTACAGCTCCTGACTCTCCGGAAATTACTTGCGCATCTCCTTTTATCGGGCTGCCAAGTATCCTTACACCTCTTGCTGCCGTATTATCAGAACATATAGCATACATATCAGCATAATCTCTTAAAATTTCCCAACTTATTATATTTGGCACGCCGCATGCAAGCCCTGACATAATGGTATCAAGACTGCCTTTTACGGCATGGGGCTTTCCGTCATTTGCCTTCGCTGATTCATATATGCAGGCAGCTGTTTCAGGCTCAATTATAAGTGTTACAGGTCTTTCTTCCTTATAGCGCGATGCTAGATAGCCCTGGACAGCGCCTGCAAAGGAACCTACTCCCGCTTGGAGAAAAACATGCGTAGGCTTATCTTCACCAAGTGCCTCGATTTGCTCTATCGCTTCGTCGATTAACGTACCATATCCTTGCATTATCCAAAGGGGTATGTCTTTATATCCTTCCCAAGCCGTATCTTGTACAATAACTCCTCCGTGCTTTTCGGCATATTCCATTGCAATTTTTACAGAATCGTCGTAATTGTATTCTGTAATCGATGCCTCAGCGCCCTCATTTATTATATTTTGCAGGCGAATTTTTGAAGAACCCTTTGGCATAAAAACTACGCATTTTTGCCCCAGCTGCCTTGCTGCCCATGCTACGCCCCGCCCATGATTACCATCGGTAGCAGTTACAAAAGTGATATCTCCTATTTTTTCTCTAATTTCCTTCGAACGCAGTTTTTCAAAGGTTATTTCTTCTTGTGGCATGCCAAGCTTTTGGCTTAAATACATGCCTATAGCAAAGGAACCGCCCAAAACTTTAAAAGCATTAAGACCGAATCTATAAGATTCGTCCTTTACCCAGATTTTATTTACCTCAAATCTTTTGGCAAGGTTGTCTAAAGTATGCAGCGGTGTCACTGAATATTCAGGAAAGCTTTTGTGAAAATTACGCACCTTTTTAACTTGCTCTTGTGACATAACATCTACAGAAACCTTTTCGCTATAATTTTTTCTAGCATTTTTATTATAAATAAACTTAATCGGTAAATCGTTCATTAGTCGATACCTGCCTTTTAGTATTTTAAAGCTTCATGATTCTTTGCTAAAATATAATGCAAGTATTATGCCTAAACTTTCAAAATCAATGATAAAAAATAAAAGCCTTGTATCAGAAGGCTTTAGGCGGTTTTTCGTATGATTAATTTTTATATTGTTTCTTTGAAGTTTCGATTATATTTATCATTATGATAAATATAATCACCTAAAAGCAGTTTTGGCTAATGTTGAAGGCGTGACATCATTTATCAAAATGATAGATGATTATCAAAATGATAATTGGTAAGTTTATTGTATATCATACTTTTTAAGTTTTCTGTACAAGGTAGCAATTCCTATACCCAGCGCATCCGCAGCTTGCTGCTTCCCTGCTACGGTATTTCCGTATAAATGAAGGGCACGTTCTATTAAACCTTTTTCCAGCTCTTCCAATGTAATTAAGCTGTCATCTCTATTTAAATCAGTCTTTATTTTTTGAGGAAGTAAGTTTACAGTTATTATGCCTTTGTCGTCTAGCATGTTTATCATGTACTCCACTGCATTCTCAAGTTCACGGACATTTCCGGGCCAGCTGTAACTATATAACAAATCCCAAACCTTGCTTTCAAAGCCGATAACTTTCTTTTTAAAGAGCGCCGAATATTTATGAACAAAGTAATCTGTCAGCACCCGTATATCATCTTTACGTTCACGAAGGGGCGGTATATAAAAGGGTATGACATTGAGCCTGTAATAAAGATCCTCGCGGAACGCCCCTTCTTCAATAAGTTTTTCAAGGTTTTTATTTGTTGCGGCAATTATCCTGACATCGACAGGCACAGGCGTATTTGAACCTAACCTTACAATCTCTTTTTGTTCAAAAACTCTAAGAAGTTTTGCCTGCAGATAAAGAGGCATATCCCCTATCTCATCCAGAAAAAGGGTGCCCTTATTGGCAAACTCTATTTTGCCAATTTTTCCATTGGGGTCTGCTCCGGTAAAAGCTCCCTTTACATATCCAAAAAGCTCACTTTCAAGAAGTGTATCAGGCACTGCTGCACAGTTAATTGCTACAAAAGGTTTGTTTTTCCTATCGCTTTCGGCATGTATGGCTCTGGCAAATATTTCTTTTCCGGTGCCGCTTTCCCCTGTGATAAGAATCGTTGAAGATGATGGAGCAATCTTTTTGACCTTATTTTTAAGCATTTTTATTGACTCGGACTCGCCGATAATATTTTCGAGATTCACATTCTCTCTTGTAGTTGTTGCAGAAAACATTTTCTGTTTTAGTGAGTTTAAATCAGTAAATATGAATACTTTGCTATAATTAAAGTCACCTTCGAAAATTTCATATTCCTCTCCAATTAAGATATAATTTTTAGTTCCTGCCTTAAGCTCATATTCTTTCATATTTAAAAGAGAATTTCCGGTTGTTCTTATTTTTATTTCGGGGAATGTATCTGCCGTATCATTTATACTGAAAATACTCTTTGCTATACTGTTTGCTTTTAAAATTTTTTCATTCTTATCTAACACAATGACCCCTTGATCTATTTTATCGATTATGTCATTTAACATATCTATAAGAGTGAGCATGTTCTGTTTTTCGATTTCTTCTTTTGCTTTTGATGAAATAAGATCAGACATCTGCTCTAAAAATTCCATAAAAGTCTCTGAATTACTTAAAATGTGCTCCTTCTGTATCTCGCTAAAGCACACAAAGCCCATCACACCTACAACATTTTCTCCAATTTTTATAGGCATGCTCATTTCAAAGGTTTCTTCGCAATGACCTTCTTGAGCGATTTTAGGGCAGTTTTTGCATATTTCATGCTTACCGGGTTCTGAAATAATTTGCTGTTTACCTGTTTTCATGACATTCTTATACACATAGCCTTCATTTTCCATATTCTTGTTTATTCTGCCGGAAAACATGCCTGTGCCCGCTATACGCTCAAAATTATCGTCTACGATTTCTACATCAACACCCAAAACCTGAGATAAGACTTTGGCATATTTTTCAACAGTATTCTGCATGCTTTTTAAAATACTTGCCAACTTTATTTCCTCCTGTAGGCTATCTTTTAGTAAAAATTTTGTTTTTATCACTTTGATAATTTAAGTTTATCAGTTTTAAAAAATAATACAATCAAATTTGTTCTTTAAAAAATATTTATCTTACTCAGGATGCATTATACACTCACAATACACATTAGCAATATCTATTAAACTTTATAATACATATTAATACACATATGAAATTGCCTTGATAAAATCAAGCTTTTAAGTTATGGCATAGTTTTTGCTTCTATGTTAATTCCGGATAATATTATAAGATAAAAAAGAAGGGATGATTATTTTGGACGCTATCATGAATTTTTTAAATGATCACTTTATGCCTTTCGCAGGAAGGCTTGCGGAACAGAGACATCTTAAAGCTTTGCGTGAAGGAATTGTTGCTGTAATGCCACTTTTGTTGGTTGGCTCTCTATTTTTAATAATAGCTTACCCGCCTATAGAAGCTCTAGATACCGCAGTTGCACCTTTTAGAGGCGAACTTTCCAAGGTTTCTAATGCTACTTTTGGAATCCTTGCACTTGTAGCATCTTTTTCGGTTGCATACTCACTTTCGAATTCTTACAAGCTTGACAGCCTAGCATCCGGTATAATAAGTGTATCGGCATTTTTACTTTCGATGCCAGCTACAGATAATGGTAATATTCCTGCAGAATGGCTAGGAAGCAAAGGCTTATTCGTTGCTATGATAATAGCAATACTAGCAGTAGAAATTCAAAGATTTTTCATGGAGAAAAACATTTTTATAAAAATGCCGGCTGAGGTTCCGCCTTTTGTTGCCAGGTCTTTTGCAGCTTTGCTTCCGGGATTTGTTGCGTTGCTTTTAGTTTGGATTGTTAACATTGTATTATTGACAACTACAAAATTAACCTTGCCTGAAGCAATTAACATTGTTCTCGGTATACCTATCATGAACCTAGGCTCTTCTTTACCTGCTACTCTCGTAGCAATAGTTGTAATTCAACTTCTCTGGTGTGTTGGTATACAGGGAGCCGATATTGTAGCAGTATTTTTAGGACCAGTATGGTTATCTTTATCTGAACAAAATGCAGTAGCTAAAGCAGCTGGGGAAATGCTGCCGAATATAATAACAAACCAGTTTATTTATGTATTTGTTTTTGTCGGCGGTGCCGGTGCAACTTTTGCTCTTGCTCTTTTGTTATTAAAGGCTAAGTCTTCGCAGTTAAAAGCTATTGGCAAAGTTGGAATCTGGCCCGCAATATTTAATATCAATGAGCCTATAACCTTTGGCATGCCAATAATAATGAATCCTGTAATGTTTATTCCGTTTATATTGGCTCCTTTGGCAGCAGCCATTACAACATATATTGCAATGGCAACTAATTTAGTCGCTAGACCTTATGCGATAGTCCCATGGACAACTCCGGTTTTTATCAGCGGTTTCTTAACAACCGGGGATTGGAAAGCCATTATACTGCAATTAGTTAATATTATTATTGCCGCTATCATCTATTATCCATTCCTTAGAATGTGGGATAAGATGAAATTTGATGAAGAAACAAAACAAGCAATGGAGGAAGATGTATGAAAATATTATTAGTTTGTGCAGGCGGTATGTCAACAAGCCTGATTGTTGAAAAAATGAAAAAAGAAATTGAGAAGCGAAAAATAGAAGATATTAAAGTTGACGCTAATACTATTGAAGAATTAGAGCAAGTCATCGATGACTATGATGTAGTTATGGTTGGTCCGCAAATTCGATATAAAGAGCCATATATCAAAAACCTATGTGCTCAAAGAGGCAAAAAATATACAATAATTCCACCTGCTATATATGGATCGGTAGACAGCACTAAGATTTTAGATCTTGCTATAAACCTTATAAACAATTAAAGGAGTTCTCGAAAATGGATTATGAACAGATAATTTTATCTATTATAGCTCACGCTGGAAATGCACGCAGTCTCTCCTTTGAAGCATTGCAGCTTGCAAAAGAAGGCAACTTTCAAGAAGCCCGTCAAAAAATAAGTGAAGCCAAAGAAGAATTGATCAATGCCCATAATGTGCAAAGTGATATTTTGCACAAAGAAGCTGCCGGTGAAAAATATGATATTAGTTTACTGCTTATCCACGCTCAAGACCATCTTATGGCAGCAACATTGGCAAAGGACCTTATAGAAGAGTTTATCGAGCTTTATGAAAACGCTTTTAAAAACAAAAAATCGATAGAATAAATAGAAGCTGGAGTGAATTTTTGTGAAAAGAACATTTGAATTAAATTTTGAAGACATGATGAATATCTCAAAAAAGGATTTGCTTTTATCAATAAGCTCATCAGAAGGCAGAACAGTAATGGCGGAAACCGATGTCGCAAAACAACCCATAGTATACGGTGTAAGCAATCCGGAACTTGCTGCCGCCTTTGGTGCAGATATGATTACACTGAATTCATTTGATTTTGACGCACCGTTCATCTTTGGTATAGATGATAAAGACTTGGCAATATCAGATGCATCTGATATGGTAAATAAATCTGCTGAAATTCAAAAAATCCTTCGTAGAAATTCTGCTGATAGAGATTATATACGCAAAATAAAAAATGTAGTTGGAAGATTGTTGGGTGTA
This sequence comes from Tepidanaerobacter sp. EBM-49, assembly GCF_001896645.1. Classification (NCBI taxonomy): domain Bacteria; kingdom Bacillati; phylum Bacillota; class Clostridia; order Thermosediminibacterales; family Tepidanaerobacteraceae; genus Tepidanaerobacter; species Tepidanaerobacter sp. EBM-49. Next base: position 33,880 of record NZ_MPPE01000054.1, on the reverse strand, counting down.
AACATGGAGCCGGTTCCAAAAAATACTAATTATTGCGAGGGCAGAAAATTAAACAAAAAAAATTTGGAGAAAGCGTCAGCATTGGGTTTTGACTACATAGTCATAACCGGAAATCCCAAAACAGGAATTACAAATGAGGATATTTTAAAAGGAATCGAGGAAGCTGCAGATGTTTTAAGTGATAAAGCTGTAATAATCGCGGGGAAGATGCACGGCGCCGGCAGTGATAATATCTATGATCCAAAAGTGCTCCAAGACTTTTCTAAGGCAGGTGCAGACATTATTTTAATAGGGGCGCCGGGAACGATACCCGGCTTAGATTTTGAGTTATGTCGCCGTCAAATAAGCGCAATTCACGAAACTGGAAAAATGGCTTTAACTGCCATAGGGACTTCGCAAGAAGGTGCCAATTTAAACGTGATACAAGATATGGCCTTAATGTCAAAAATGGCAGGAGCAGATATTCAACACATCGGCGATGCAGGTTATGGCGGTATTGCTTTACCGGAAAATATATCAGCCCTTTCTATTGCAATAAGAGGAAAAAGGCACACATATCGCCGGATGGCTTATTCATTAAGAAAATAAATCTTAAGTATAAGTATCGCTGAACATTAATGTGTTCCGCGATACTTTTTTATATTTTCCTGTTATTTTATTGTATCTTATTGACACATCAGGGCACTTTATTATCCATTCGTTATCATTTCGAGCAATATGTTGTAATTCTTAGCGCAGCGAAGAATATATTGGTGAAACAATTGTTATTACAAGAAATGAATTACCTTCACTAAATTTGAATATATTTCATCAGGGAAACTAATATTAAATGATTTCTCCATGGATTCCAGTGCTGAGGCGACTGTCTTAAAATCTTCCGGATATTTCTCTTTTAGAGAGCTTATTTGAGCGGTATTGATTTTAGGCTTAAAGGTGCCTGTTTGGATTTTCTCTATTGCGCAGGAAATGTGAAGGATAAAGCCTACTATCATATCCTCGTTGAGTATTATGTTGTGCTTTTTTAAGCTTTTATAGAAAGTGATAAAGTCTTTAATATACTTTTCCGAATCAATACTTGTATTTTCCTTGACTACTTCTTTCATTTGCTCTATAAGAACAATATTTTTGTCCAAGAGCTCTGATTTCAAAAAGCTTTCCGCTTTATTTTCAAGAAGGTCTTTTGGTGAAAGATATTTTAATGTAATATCTTCCGGTTTTACAGAACTAATTACTGCAAGGATATTTTTTTCTTGTTTTATCTGAGCGATTTTTCTATTGTAATCTTCCACTGAATTTATATCTATAGGAATAACATCTGCATTTTTACAAGTGTTATCTAAATATCTTTCCACAATATCCTTCATTTTCAAGGCTGCACCTTCGCCTGTAAAGCACGCAGTTACTATTACATCATCTCTTATGCCCTTGTTATAGTTTAGGTTATCAGCATAATAAATGCGGCCAATATAAGGACTAAAATTTATGACTGCATCATACACTTCATCAAGGCTTGCCGCCATTGTCGCTTTTCTTGAAGCTTCAAGTACCATTGGAGTGCTTACCATTTCGATGGTCTTTATGGGTATACCGGTTCTCTCATGGATAATATCGCCAAAAAACACCAGGGACCCCATGTCTGCCAAAACGATTACACCTTTGCCTTCATTTATTTTAATTACCAATTCAGTTAGTTCTTCAAGAGCTATTTCCGGCTTTTTATCAAGAGGCAAATTATAGCCTACGGCGTGTCTTTCGCCCAGCAGTTTTGCAGCTACATCCACCATAGAAGTAGCTGTAGTTTCCCCATGCATTGCAACCACTACCCCGACGCGAGACGACTTGTTTTCTTTTCCGTTTTCTTCTGTTATTAAGAACATAGTAATAAATCCTAATTCATCTTCCGGTATATCAACTCCAAAATTATTTCTTAATAGTTCAGCCATTTTAAAAGAAACACCGAATTCTTTTGGATACAGTGTCTTGATTTCATTGGTACGTGGATTAAAAATAATTTTATTGGCTTTAATCCTTTCTAAAGTGCTGGAGACATGCATAGAAATGCTGTACAATATTTTTTCGCTAAAAACTCTATTCAATTGGCTTGCTGCATAATCCAAAAAACACTTAGCTATGGCAACAATTTTTTTATCGACTACTTTGTAAAGTTGCTCCATGCTTTGCTCATTAAGTCTTGAAATATATTTTTTTAAAATGTTTTCTATGTCAAGCGATAGCATTAAGTCAATATCTTTCTCTGTCAATCCCTTTCGTTTTAAGACATTTCTTTTTTCTTCAATAACCTCATAAATATTAAGTGTATTTGTTTTATCAAGGATTTGAGGTTTATCCTTTTCTGCTCCAAAAACTGCTTCACTTTTCAAGTCAAGCCTTTTAAGTTCCTCTCGGTGTTCCCTGTAATGCAGTATGCCGTTTCTTACATACTCGGGCAAATCTTCGCTTCTAATCTTGAGGCAATCCTCTTCTTTGCCGGATATGTAACGGATAAAAGACTTTGCGCAGCTTAATTTTATATCACTTTTAAGCTGCCCTATATTATTTGGACAATCATAGAGTAATAAGGCTCTCATGGAATTTTCAGTTACATGAATATCAGTTTTTAGATATTTTGCTTCTTCTGTAAAGAAAGTTTTTATGAGTTCTAAGCGCTCGCTAAGTGTGCGCTGCCTAAGGGGTGGAAGTTTTACTATCATCGGTATTCGCCTTATAAAGGTTGAAAGAAGAGAAGATTCCGGCTCCTCTGTAGTAGCGCATATAATTAGAATTCGCGCTTCATGTAACGCATCTATTTCTCCAAGCCTTCTATACAAACCTTTATCTATAAGATAAAAAAGCATTTCTTGTCCCTCGGGCGGCAGTCTATGAACTTCGTCAAGGAAAAGTATTCCCCCATCAGCTTTGGCCACAAGACCCGCTTTATCCTTATCAGCCCCTGTGTATGTCCCCTTTTTTACTCCAAACAATTGAGAAATAAGAAGCTGTGGATTATGGGCATAGTCGGCACAGTTAAATGTTACAAAGGGAGCCTCTTTTTTTAGTATTCCAATTTCCTTAGCATGTCTATAAATCGCTTCAGCAAACATAGATTTCCCTGTACCGGTTTCGCCCAGCAGTAAGGTATGAAGGCCCATAGGTGGATACATAATAGCCGCTTTTGCCTGCAATACAGCTGTCTTAAGACTATCATTTGCTCCGATAATTTTATCCAAAACCCCCTGAGCTTTCTGATTGCTCTTCTCTATGGAAAGTTTATGTCTTGTTAATAAATCAAGATCTTCTGCTTTAATCTTATAAAAAACGGGTTTTCCACTTACTTTTTCCAGCTTTCCCTCTCGCACAAGGTAGTTCAAGTCGCTGGAAGCATTAGAACGGTATATCTTTAAAATCTCTGCAACTTCTTTGGCACAAACTCCGAAAAGTTCACCATTTTGCTCTAATTGTCGCATACACTCAGATTTTACTGTTTCATATACTTTCTGATATCGCTTCATTACGGTAGCTCCTACTTACTGTATTTTGTGAATATCTTAATATCTTGCAGTATTCCATGGCAATAAACATTCACTAAGCTATACTCTTATATCCATAATAACACATTTCTTATTCACAAAAGCCCGAACGCGTAATTAAGCATTCGGGCTTTTGTGATAAACGTATAGGTTTTAGCTAATATTTCTATTATTTTGCAGTGGCGCATTTGTTGTTAGTTTTTATCTCTTTTTCGCCGTCACGCACCATTTCGATAGCATTCATGCGACATTTTTCCTGACAAATCCCGCATCCGATGCACAGCTCCGGATTTACGGTATGAACTTTTTTTACCTCTCCCGTAATTGCCTTTACCGGGCAATTCCTGGCACACACGGTGCAACCGGTGCACTTTTCTTCGATAATTACCGCTTTTTTACGCTGGCTAAATGCTGAAACAATTGATTTGGTCGGACATTTCTCAACACATAGCATGCAGCTGCGACATTTTTCATAGTCAATTACTGCCACGTTATTGTTGACATGGATAGCATCAAAAGGACATACTTTTTCACATTGTTTGCAAGCTATACATCCTTTGCTGCACACCTGCCTTGTCTCTTTTGGTTTCATCGTGGCCCGGCAGCTTACCCATACCTCATTTTTCTCGGAAACTAGCGCTAAAACGTTTTTCGGACATGCTTCGGCACAAAGGCCGCAGCCAATACATTTTTGTTCGTCTATTACAGGAAGACCATTATCTCCCATAATTATAGCATCAACAGGGCAAACAATTGTGCAGTCGCCAAAACCTAGGCAGCCAAAAGGACAGGCTTTTGGGCCGCCGTTTACCATGGATGCTGCTTTACATGTTTTTACTCCATGGTATTCCGCTTTTGTTTTAGCTTCATTATTTCCTCCTTGGCACAGAACCCTTGCAATTTTTCTATCTCCTGAGGCACCTATATCATCAACGCCCATAATCTTGGCAACCTTTTTCGCAACCGCTTCTCCCCCTACAGGACAAGTATTAACCGGTGCTCTCCCCTCAGCAATTGCTTTTGCCGCGCCTGAACAGCCGGGATATCCGCACGCACCACAGTTAGCTCCCGGCAGTACTTCAAGAATGGCATCTACTTTCGGATCCGTCTCTACTGCCAGCTGCTTGGACGCTATTGCAAGACCTGCACCCAGCAATAAGCCCAGGCCACCCATGCTCAATATTGAAATTAATATTATATTAGACATTTTTTTACCTCCCACGCTTTGTCTTACGCTAGTGGCACAAGTCCTGTAAAACCTAAAAATATCATCGACAGCAGACCCGCTGTAATAAATACAATTGCAGGCCCTTTAAGTGCATCCGGAACGTCTGCAAATTCTAATTCTTCCCTTATGCCGGACATTAAAGCTAGTGCCAATGTAAAACCTACTCCTGCTCCAAATCCCAGGGCAATACTTTCTACTAAATTATAGTTGTTCAGCGGTATCAAGAGCGCAACAGCCATAACAATACAGTTGGTAGTAATTAGCGGCAGAAATATGCCGAAGGCATTATATAAAGTAGGACTTACTTTTAAAACTATCATCTCCACAAGCTGCACCAATGACGCTATAACAAGGATAAAAGCAACTATTTGAAGAAAATCTTCCAATCCGAAGGGAACTAATACATAGTTTTGAATAAGATATGCCGCAACTCCCGTCATGGTAAGTACAAATGTTGTTGCTATACCCATTCCGATTGCTGTTTCAGTTTTATTGGAGACGCCTAAGAATGGACAGTTGCCAAGAAATCTGGAAAAAACAAAGTTATTTACAAAAATCGAACCAACAATGATAAAAAATAATTCTTTTGCCATATATAATCACGCTCCTTTAACGGCCGTCCGCGCTATTGGCTGTTTTTCTAGTTATAAGATTCATGAGGCCAACCAAGATACCCATAACTATAAAGGCTCCGGGCGGCAAGATTGCAATAACCCATGGCGTAAAACCTGCTCCGAGAATTTTATACCCAAAAACCGATCCTGTTCCCATAATTTCTCTTATTATACTGATTAGAGTAATTGCCCATGTGTAGCCTAAGCCCATGCCAAGTGCGTCAGCAGTTGCTCTAAGAGGGCCTACTTTTGAAGCAAACGCTTCTGCTCGTGCAAGGACAATACAGTTAACCACTATTAGAGGGATAAATATTCCCATGACATTGTATAATGCAGGAAAGTATCCTTTCATAAAAAGGTCGACCACGGTAGTAAAAGTAGCTATTACTATAACATAACACGGAATCCTGACCTTTGAAGGAATTATGTTTCTGAGCAGTGATATTAATATACTTGAACATGTCAGCACAAAAGTAAGAGCCATTCCCATTGCAATACCGTTGTTTGCTGAAGTAGTTACTGCAAGTGCTGAACATATACCTATAACTATTCGAAATATTGGATTTTCGTTCCAAATACCATTTACAAAATCCTTTATTAGCTGCATAACTAAAAATCACCTCCTACAGGGTACAGTTTTACTATTTCATCTAGCGAGGCCTTTATTGCCTTTGTTACCGCGGTAGAGGATATTGTGGCACCCGAAATCGCCTGTACATCTTGTTTGACTATAAATTGGTCTTTAACCGACTTGCCATTAAATTGTCCCGTAAAAGACTCTTCCGTGATTTTTGCGCCAAGACCCGGTGTCTCGCTCATAGACAGCACTTCAACACCTGTAAGCTTGCCTTCAGTAGGATTATATCCCACCATAAGCTCAATTACACCATTAAAGCCGGAGCCTGACGCAGGGAATGCTATCCCCTTCTTGTTTCCTTGATCATCAAGTCCAATATATACTGTAATTCCGTCTTTTTGCACCTCTTCCATTTTGGTTGCACCCGGAATTACCTTAAGCACTGATTCTTGCAACTTTTGTAGCTCCTGCTGTTGAATTTTCGGATTAGTAACTGCATAAGACAAGGCTAGAACCGCCCCAGATGCGCACGAAATAACAAGAAGCACTACTATCATTTTTACATATTGGTTCATTTGGCTTTCACCTCACCATAGATTCTAGGGACGGTAAATCTATTGATTATCGGTGTAAAGGCGTTCATAAGGAGAATAGAAAACGACACGCCCTCCGGATACCCGCCGAAAAATCTTATCAAAACTGTAAAAAACCCTGCTCCAATACCAAAGATTATTTTTCCTTTCTTTGTAATAGGTGTTGTAACCATATCTGTTGCCATAAAGAATGCCCCTAGCATAAGGCCGCCTGCAAGTAAATGAAAAATAGGATCCCTGCCTAGAATAAGAGATAAGATCGCAACTGTACCTAAATAGCTTGCGGGTATTCTCCAATCTGCATAACCTTTAAATATCAAAAACAGACCTCCGATAATAATAAGTAATGCTGATGTCTCTCCTAATGATCCGCCTACATTTCCTAGGAATAGTTTCATATAATCTGTTGATATTCCCTGCATTTTCATCAGCGAAAGGGGTGTCGCCCCAGTAGTCCCGTCTACGGGATTTATCCATGTGGTCATCGGGCCTGTGAATGATACCATCAAAAATACTCTGCCTATAAGGGCGGGATTAAACGGATTGGCTCCTATTCCACCGTAAATTTGTTTGCCTAAAGATATAGCCACCACAGCACCTACTGCTGCCATCCAGTAAGGCAGTCCCGGTGGTAGATTAAGGGCCAGAAGCATTCCTGTTACCAGAGCACTTCCATCTTTAATAGTGATGGGTCTGTTTCTAAGTTTTTGAAAAATGGCTTCCGTTATTACCGCAGCCACGCTGCTTACTATCACAAGAGCTAAAGCCCTAGGTCCAAAGAAATATATGCTTCCAATGGTGGGCAGTAACAAAGCTGCGGCTACTGTTAACATTATCTTTGACGTGCTTTCTCCTGAATGTATATGAGGAGAAGACGTTACAATCAAATTATAGTCCTCCATTATACAGCTACCTCCTATCTTGTCAGAAAAAATCTACTTCTTATTTTTCTTCCTTAAAGCTGTTATAGTATTCTTTGCAATCCTTATATGTTGTGTCAGCGGTATATGTGCCGGACATACATATGCACAGCAACCGCATTCTATACAATCCATTGCGTGGTAGTCTTCAGCGTCCTTCCATCTGCCTTTTTCCGAGAATTTAGCAAGTCTTGTAGGTAAAAGGTTTATGGGACAAGCATCTACGCAACGCGCACAATTAATACAGGTCGATGGTTCAAAAAGCTTTACATCTGATTTTTCTAAAACCAATATGCCGGAGGTGCCCTTTATGGCCGGAACATCCAGTGTAGACTGGGCCAGGCCCATCATCGGGCCACCCATTAAAACCTTGCCGGGAGTGCCTTTAAAGCCGCCACACTGTTCTATAATATCAATAAGGGGTGTGCCTATTCTTATTAAAAGATTGCTTGGCTCGTTTATCCCTGAACCGGTTACCGTGGTTATTCTTTCAATAAGAGGCATACCGGTTTTTAGCACTTTTGCAATAGCCGCACACGTGCCGGCATTGTTAACTATTACTCCTACATCCATAGGCAGGCCGCCGGAGGGAACTTCTCTATCAGTTACAGCTTGTATAAGTTGTTTTTCGCCGCCTTGAGGGTACTTTGTAGCTAAAATTATAACTTGAATCCCTTCGCTTCCGGCGATGGCTCGGTTTATACCGTCTAACGCATCTATTTTATTGTCTTCTATTGCTATAATTCCTTTGTTCACATTGACTGCTTTCATAATGGCCTTAAGGCCTAAAACCACATCTTCCGGATGTTCTAGTAACAGCCTGTGGTCTGCTGTGATGTAAGGTTCGCACTCTGCAGCATTTACAATGATTGTATCTATATTTTTTTCCGGCGGTACCGCAAGTTTAACATGTGTGGGAAAACCTGCGCCTCCTAGTCCCGCCATGCCGGCTTCGCGTATTATACTTTTTATCTCTTCTGGCGTCAGCTTATCTAACGGTTTAGGAGGGTTAATATCCTCATAGGCCTCGTCTTTCCCGTCAGATTCGATAACAACGGACATCATTAAACCTCCGCCCGGCCATAATCTAGGCTCTACTGCAATTACCTTCCCTGAAATGCTGGCATGAACCGGCACCGAAACAAAGGCTTTGGAATCTCCTATTTTTTGGCCTTTCTTTACCATATCTCCAACTTTTACCAGCGGCTCACAGGGAGCACCTACATGCATACCCATAGGGAGTATAACCTTGCTGGGTAAAACAGTTTCCTTTATAGGTTTATTCTTGGTCAATTCTTTATTGTATGGTGGATGTATACCACCGTTAAAGGTCTTAACCATTCTTTCGCCTCCTTCTTTGAGCTAACCTAGTTATTATTCGACAAGTTTTACTAAAAACCTTCATTTAAAAATAATATTATGGCGATTTAAGAATTGCGTCTGTATACATACCAATAAGCAATTCCTATTACAATAGCTCCTCCTAATATATTGCCTATGGTAACAGGAATTAAATTTGAAAAAAGACCCACCGCGTTCAAAACACCTATTGAAGACGGATCAATCTTGCCTACTTCAAGATAGGCCGCATTTGAGGCGGCAAAAATTCCGGCAGGTATAAAATACATATTGGCCACGCTGTGCTCAAAGCCTGACATCACAAAGAGCATAATAGGAAACCAAATAGCGCAAATTTTGCCTGCGATATCTTTTGCGGCAGTAGCCATCCATACAGCAAGTACCACCATTATATTACATAAAATTCCTCTAACAAGGGCCTGGCTAAAAGGTAATGATGCTTTTGTTATTGCTGTTTTAATTACGGTAGCTCCTAAAAGCTGACCGCCACTGTCAAGTAAGCCGCTGCAGCTTATCAGGTATGCAATAATTACTGAACCTATAAAATTTGATATGTAAACCGTAATCCAATTTCTTAAAAGCTGTTCCAAGCTGATTTTTTTATCCATAAGGCCTATTATCATAAGGTTATTTCCTGTAAAAAGTTCGGCTCCGCAAATTACTACTAATATAAGACCGGTTGGAAAAACTGCTCCGCTTGCAAACTTTGCAAGGCCGGGATTTGTTATACCATAGGATATCATTTGTGATGCAAAACCCGCAAAAGCAATATAAGCTCCTGCTAAAATTCCTAAAATAATTAAATTTACCAGTGAATTTTTTGCTTTACCCACAGACACATTGTCAAATGCCTCTGCTATTTCTTTTGGACTTAAGAAATTATTCATTTTTTCACACCTCCGCTGTTATTTTTGTTTTATTTAAAAAATGAAAACGACGGTTAAATTATATACCAGAAATACAATCTATTCAAGGAACAGCAATTTTAGTTTCCGCCATAGTCTAGCTAAAATTTTATTAAAAGAAAGTGGAAAGCGGGCTTTTCTTATTCTCTAAGCTTTCGCTTTCCACTAATATATTTAATTTATGAGATTTAAAGATTTGGTTTACGTCTTTTCTTATTATTTCATAACGGGATAGAGCTCGCGTTTTACATAATGAGTGTGAAGCAGCTCATGAGATTTTTCGCCAAGGGGTTTGCCTAAAAACTCTTCATAGACAGCTTTAATTGCAGGATTTTCATGGGATTTTCTAAGGGGCATATTCCGATCTACTTCATATATTGCTTTTGCCCTTTCTTCCCTATAATCTATCTCCCAGCGCTCGTCTGAACTTAGTATCGGCTGTCCGCCTCCGCCAACGCAGCCGCCGGGGCATGCCATTATCTCGATAAAGTGATAGTTGGCTTCGCCATTTTTAACTCTTTCAAGTACGGCTCTTGCATTTGAAAGACCATGGGCAACAGCTACGTTTACTTTAAGTCCGTCTATGTCGATTGTCGCTTCTTTAACGCCTTCTACTCCTCTTACCTGAGTAAAATCTATGTTTTTTAGCTCTTTCTTGGTAACAATCTCATATACGGTTCTTAAGGCAGCTTCCATAACACCGCCGGTTGCACCGAATATAGCGCCTGCGCCGGTGGATATTCCAAGAGGCTCGTCAAAATCCTCATCGGGAAGAGTATTAAGATTTATTCCTGCTTCCTTTAGCATCCTTGAAATTTCCCGAGTAGTCAGGACCGCATCTACGTCCTGATATCCGCTAGAGAACATCTCGGGACGCTGGCACTCGTATTTTTTGGCAGTACAGGGCATTATAGATACTGAAAAGATCTTTGCAGGGTCTATTCCGATTTTTTCAGCATAGTACGTTTTTACCAGAGCTCCAAACATCTGCTGCGGAGACTTGCATGTAGAAACATTTTCAAGAAATTCCGGATAATAATGCTCACAGAATTTTATCCACCCCGGACTGCAGGAAGTTATAAGGGGAAGTTTACCCCCGTTTTGGAGCCTGTCTAAAAACTCAGATCCTTCTTCCATAATTGTAAGGTCGGCTGAAAAATCCGTATCGAATACCTTGTCAAAGCCAAGCCTTCTGAGGGCAGCAGGCATTTTATTTGTTACAATTGCTCCACGCTTTTTGCCGAATTCTTCTCCTAGAGATACCCTTATTGCAGGAGCGGTTTGAACTACGACAAATTTTTCCGGATCGGCCAAAGCCTGCCATACTCTGTCTGTATCATCTTTTTCCTTTAAAGCTCCAACTGGGCAAGCTGTTATACACTGACCGCAGTTAGTGCAGGGAACATCATTTAAGCTCATATCGTATACCGGAGCAATTACCGTATTGAACCCTCTGTAGTTAGGCGATATTACACCTACACTTTGCACATCATGGCATGTGCTTACACACCTGCGACATAATATGCATTTTGATGTATCTCTCACTATTGAAGGTGAGAAATCGTCATATTGAGACTTGCTTTTTTCTCCGGGATATCTAAGAGACTTTATACCTAATTCTTCTGAAAGCTTTTGCAGCTCACAGTTTAGATTTCTTATGCATGTGGGACATTCCAAATTATGATCTGAAAGTAAAAGTTCCAAAGTCACCTTTCTTGATTCTCTTACTGCAGGAGAGTTAGTAATAACTTCCATGCCTTCTGAAACCGGTAAAACGCAAGCAGTCTGCAGAGCCTTGCCGCCTTTTACCTCTACAACACACATGCGGCAAGCTCCTATTTGGTTTACTCCTTTTAAAAAGCAGAGCGTCGGAATTCTGATTCCAGCTTTTCTTGCGGCTTCAAGCACTGTAGCATCTTTGGAAACTTCCACTTTTACTCCGTCTATAGTTAATGTTACCATATCACCCATGTTTTTCTCTCCTTCCGCTATATCTTGACAATGGCGTCAAATGGGCATCTGTCAAAACAGCTGTTGCATTTTATGCATTTATCCGTATCTATTTTATATGGCTGCTTTCTTTCACCGCTGATCGCACCTGCCGGGCACACCTTTGCGCAAACACCGCAGCTCTTGCATTTTTCAGGCACAACTTCATAATGTATTAAAGCCTTGCAAGCACCGGCCGGGCATTTTTTATCCCTTATATGTGCCTCATATTCATCTCTAAAATATCTTATTGTAGAAAGCACAGGATTGGGAGCTGTCTGGCCAAGGCCACATAAAGCTGAAGCTTTAACGCTGTTTGCCAGATTTTCTAAAAGCTCAATATCTCCTTCTCTTCCTTCACCGTTTGTTATTCTTTCTAAGATTTCAAGCATTCTTTTGGTACCGATTCTGCACGGCGGGCATTTCCCACAAGATTCTTCCTGGGTAAAGGTTAAGAAGAATTTTGCTATATCTACCATGCAGTTATCTTCATCCATGACTATCATACCGCCGGAGCCCATCATAGAGCCTGCTTGTACAAGAGTGTCATATTCAATTGGCATATCCAGCAAGGATGCCGGCAGACAGCCGCCCGAAGGTCCGCCAGTCTGGACAGCCTTAAATTTTTTGTTGTTGGCAATGCCTCCGCAGATATCGTATATTACCTCTCTCAGTGGTGTTCCCATCGGGATTTCTACAAGGCCTGTATGGTTGATTTTTCCTCCTACTGCAAATACCTTAGTTCCTTTGCTCTTTTCTGAGCCGATGCTTGAAAACCAGTCAGCACCTTTTAATATAATTTCAGGCACATTAGCAAAAGTTTCTACATTATTTATTATTGTAGGCTTGCCCCAAAGTCCCTTGTTTGCAGGAAATGGCGGTCTTGGTCTTGGCTCTCCACGGCGCCCCTCGACTGAAGCCAAAAGTGCTGTTTCTTCTCCGCATACAAAAGCTCCTGAGCCTAGTCTTAAGAAGATATCAAAATTAAAGCCGGTTCCAAGGATATTTTCCCCTAAAAGTCCATGGTTTCTAGCCTGTTCAATTGCTATTTCCAATCGTTTTACAGCTATAGGGTATTCAGCTCTTACATATATATAGCCTTCGCTTGCACCAATGGCATAACCTGCAATTTCCATCGCTTCCAATATAGTATGGGGATCTCCTTCCAAAACGCTGCGGTCCATAAAGGCACCGGGATCTCCTTCATCAGCGTTGCATACTACGTACTTTATATCTCCTTCAGCATTTGCAGCAAACTGCCACTTGTTGCCTGTGGGGAATCCACCGCCTCCACGACCTCTTAAACCCGATTTTTTAATTTCATCAATTACTTCCTGCGGTTTCATTTGAGTCAGTGCTTTGGCTAAAGCAGCATAACCGTCATTTGCTATATACTCTTCAATTATTTCAGGATTTATAAGCCCGCAGTGTCTAAGAGCTATACGTTTTTGCTTCTTGTAAAAATCGATATCCATCAGTGAGCGGAAACGTTCTTTGGTATCAGGTTCTTTATATAAAAGGCGTTCTACTATGCGGCCTTTAAGCAAATGCTCTTCAACAATTTCGGGAACATCTTCGGGTTTGACTGTGCAGTAATAACTTCCTTCAGGATAAATTAGTACATTTGGTCCAAGTTCACAAAGACCAAGGCAGCCTGTTTGAACCACCTTAACCTCTTTTGAAAGACCCTTTTTTTCTATTTCTTTTTCAAAAGCATCCAGGACTGCTTCGCTGCCGGAAGCTGTGCACCCGGTTCCTTTACACACAAGGACATGGGCTCTGTATATTTCCATTTCTATAACCTCCTTAAGTTATCCCATCTGTTATACATTTGGCACTACATATTCATCAACAACTTGATTATTTATTATATGCTTTACTACAACCTCTCTTGCCTTTTCTGGCGTCATATTGACGTATGTCACCTTCGGCTTACCGGGTTGAATGACATCTACTAATGGCTCATACTGGCAAAGACCTATGCAGCCGGTTTCAGTAACAATTACGTTATCTATATTCCTCTTCTTTAATTCATCTAAGATCGCAAGCATGACAGCTCTTGCACCGGCGGCGATACCGCAAGTTCCCATACCCACTACTATACGGGTCTTTGTTTCATTGTCCACTCTTAGATTTATCATATCTTTTGCTTGCTCTCTAATCTTTTCAAGCTCCTCTATCGACTTGATTACTGGCATTTTACGCACCTCCATCAATTTCCTTCAAGCCGCTCTCGATGAATTTTTTTATCCAGTCGAGAACCAGCGGATTATTTATAGGCACTTCATGTAGTATCTTTTTTATCTCGCGAGTATCAAAAACAAATTCCTTATCTTGCACTTTATGTCTGTATACAAAGTCAATTTCCGGGTGTGATGCAACAAGCGACACCATCGTATCTGACATACTTCCCAAGGGAGCTCTGTCAATATGGCTTAATATAAATGTGGCTTCAATTGTTGTTCCTTTACCTTTTTTAGAGTAGATCTTTAAATCTCCTCCGCAGCTTTGGGCAGCTTGTGCAAAAAGAGGGATGCCCATTCCTACTTTTCGAGTTGTCCTCGTAGTAAAAAACGGGTCTGACACTTTGCGAGATGTTTCTTCGTCCATACCTGTTCCGTTGTCTTTGATCTTGATAGTTAATAAATCTTTCTTTTTGTCTTCTTCAATTTCAATTTCCACAAGGGATGCTTTTGCTGCTATTGAATTTTGAGCAATATCTAAGATATGCAGCGAAAGTTCTTGCATGATTACTCAAATCTCTTTAAGATATCCGGAACTTTATCAGGGGTCATTCTTCCATAAACTTCATCATTGATAATCATAGCGGGGGCAAGTCCGCAGGCGCCTATGCAGCGGCAGGAATTAAGGGAGAACTTTCCATCGTCTGTGGTATCTCCTACATCGATACCTAACTCAGTTTTTAACCTATCGAGGACTTTCTCTGCTCCCCTTACATAGCAAGCTGTTCCAAGGCATGTTCTTATTTGATATTTTCCTTTTGGTTTTAAACTGAAAAACGAATAGAAGGTAACAGTACTGTAGACTTCACTTAATGTAATATTTAGTGCCTCTGAAACCATCTTTTGAACTTCCATCGGTAAATATCCGACGATATTTTGAGCTTCTTGCAGTGCTTGTAATAGAGTACCTCTTTTACCTTTGTATTTTTCCAACATTACTTCTACTTGTTTTAGTTTTTCAGCAAACTCTTGTTGCTGATTTAAAACTACTGACATTATTTCTTCCTCTCCTTCGCTTTAAATGTTATAATGAGTTCTTTCACAATATGAATAAGCATATGCATTTATATCTACCTAAGTTACTACTACCTTCCTCCCTTCCAAACCCTTAAGAGCCATAACAACTTCGGCATAATTT
Organism: Tepidanaerobacter sp. EBM-49; assembly: GCF_001896645.1. Classification (NCBI taxonomy): domain Bacteria; kingdom Bacillati; phylum Bacillota; class Clostridia; order Thermosediminibacterales; family Tepidanaerobacteraceae; genus Tepidanaerobacter; species Tepidanaerobacter sp. EBM-49. The sequence continues at coordinate 18,787 of NZ_MPPE01000054.1, read as the reverse complement.
AAAGATTCTATATGGAAAAAAGTTTTTTGATAAACCATGTCTTTTAATCTATGAGCATCAGAAGATGTAATCAAGGTGTACCTCTCAAGGCCCGGAAATTTAGTTATAAAATCATTTTTGGAGATCATCCTGGAAAATTCTACTCCGTCAATTCTTAGGCTTTCAGGTATAAAACCAAGCTGACTTATTATGCTGTAGCTACCTCTATCTACATGAGCAGGGATAAGCAGTCCACCAAGCTCTGCCACCATTTTAGAAATATCTTCTACCGTAAAAGAAGTTGATGCAAGCAGCATCCGACATTCTTCATCTAAAATATTGCCTTGGCCGTCTACTATCCACTGATGGCCAAAATACTCAGGCCTATTTTTTATAGAAGGCAGAGAACCGTATACGTATTCTTGCCACTTTAAAAGTGTTTGCATTTTTTCAAAAAAACACAGCAGATGAACTTCTTCCACGCTCTGCACTTCCATACCCGGCACCACTAAAATATCATAGCCACTAGCCAAGTCTATTATTGCTTGAATATTCTTAGCTGAATTGTGATCGCATATTCCTATTATTTTAGTGCCAAGCAGTTTTGCCATATTTAAGATGTTTACGGGAATCATCTCGTCATCGGCGCACGGTGACAAACAGGTATGAATATGAAGATCTGCGCCAAATTCTTTAAGCATTGCCTAAGTCTCCGATAACAATAAATTATACAGTATACCACAGAGCTCAAAAATCGATTTTTCGCTGGAATATATTGCAATATTTTCGGCTTCGGCCTTTTTTATGGTATCTTCGCCTACGGTTACACTTTCGGCAACAATTATTGCCGCAAGATTTAAGAGTGAGGCTACTGCTACTATATTCTGATGGCTTTGAATCGTTATCCAAACCTCATCTTCTTTAGCATGGGCCATGACCCAGCTTAAAAGGTCTGAAGCGTACCCGCCTTTAACTTTTCTATCGAGGTTTGTGATTTTTGTAACTAACTTTAGCGCGAGTAAATCTTGCATAGTTTTTAAATCCATTTATATTTCACTCCTGCCTTTCCTTTGCATCTAAGGTTGGAGGCAGCTTTTGTGCAAGATCATACATCTCGCCGGCCAGCTGCTTTACTCTGTCTCGCAGTTTAAATATACAATCTTCCTCATTCGCTTGTCCTTTTACAATATCTTCAGCCAGTGCCCTGCAGTTTGGAGAGCCACAGCTTCCGCAATCAAGGCCCGGCAAATCCTTTACAGTTTTTTCTAAAAGCTCCATCTTGCGGATAGCCTCTGACAAATCATCATCCAATTTCATTGAAGGCTTTGGTAAAATTGCATTTTCTAAGTCGAAATAACCCTTACGAAAATCTTCGATTACCTTTTCTTTCTTAATTGGGCTTTTGGTGCCCAGTTTTTCTGACAAACGTCGTATCTTGACTCGCGCAATATATTGGCTTTCAACTGCAAGTGCGCCGCCTATGCAGCCGCCTATGCACGCCTGGCATTCAATGTAATCTATGTCAGGGAGTTTGTTCATCTCAATTTCTTCTAGCACTCCAATGCAGTTGTGTATACCATCTACTGCCAGATAATTATCTCCGCCAATTGCTAAATTTTCTCCTCCTGCTCTGCCCCAGCCGATTCCAAGGCCGGAAGCTTCACCGAATATTGATGCCTGTTCTTCTTCATCATCTCCCAGATTTTTTACTATGTCTCCAAAAATCTCTGATATTGAGATTACTCCGTCTACCGACGATTTATTTAATCCTAACGGCTGCCTTACAGCAGTAACTTTAGCAGGGCATGGGCTTATAAAGAAGGCGCCAATTTCTTCGGGCCTCAATCCCATTTTTTCGATTATAATTTCCTTTGCTCTTTGTGCGGCAATTTCCATAGGAGGTTTCACCGGCATTATATTTTTTATAAGTTCCGGAAATCTCACCTGTATAAGCCGTAAAACAGCAGGACAGGATGATGAAATAAGCGGCCGCATTTCTTTGTGCGTATTAATATACTCACGAATTGCAATCGAAACTTCCTCCGCTGCCAAAGGAACCTGGTAGACTTCATCAAAACCGATTTTCTTGAGAGCGAAAATAATGCTTTTTATAGAAGCTTCTTTTTTAAATTGTCCAAAAAAGCTGGGGGCGGGAAGTGCAACATTAAATTTAAACTCTTTTAATTTAGATAAATTATCTGTAATTGCATATTTTGCACCGTTAGGACATATCCTTATGCACTCGCCGCAATCAATGCACTTATTCTCCAAAATATGTGCCTTTCCTTTTCTAACTCTTATCGCTTCCGTCGGACACCCCTTTATACAATTTGTGCAGCCCTTGCATTTATCAACATTAAGAGTAACAGAGTGATAGTACTCTTGTTGCAACGATATCACCAACTTTCAGCCACACTATAGGTAAACAACCATTCTGACCTTTGTGCCCTTTCCAACAACTGAATCTATCTCAAATACATCTGAGAATTTTTTCATATTTGGTAAACCCATTCCAGCTCCAAAGCCTAATTCTCTTATATGTGCAGGAGCAGTAGAGTAACCTTCTTCCATAGCCTTTTGGATGTCTGGTATACCCGGTCCTTCATCTTCTGCAACTATTTCGATGTATGAAGGTGTAATTTCAAAAACTAGCTGTCCTTTATATGCGTGTATCACTATATTCATTTCAGCTTCATATGCAGCAATTGAGACTTTCCGTGCGATAGCAGAATCTATGCCAAGCTGCTTTAAAATCATTTTTGCTTGTTCTGTAGCCCTGCCTGCATTGTTAAAGTCATTACCGGATATACTGTAAACGAGTCTCATAGTCTGTGACCGCTCTTTTTCTTTAGCTTTCGCGTTTTCTGCGGCCCTTCGTTCATCTACACGCTGTCTTAAGCCGGCTTCATATAAAATGCCGCATGCTTCATACAGCGGCAGCTTTGTATTTAAAAGGGGAATTTTAACCTGTTTTGCAAGACTTATAACATCAGCTGGCGGAACCTTGCCCCTGACGAACATAATCGCCACAAAATCGCTCATTACAGCTGTCTGGATAATCTGTCTATGAGTAAGTCCCGTAAGAAGCAAAGCATTTGTTTTAGTATCTGCAAGAATATCGCTCATCAGATCAGCACCGCACGCGCTGGTAACTTCAGCCTCTAAAAATTCTTCTCCCCACAATACATTAGCCTGAAGGAGCTCCTTTATTTCTGACAGCTTCATTAAATTTCCTCCAAATAGTAGGTCAAATATTCAAGTTGAGCAGATAAATCTACCCTCCTTAATACAATATTATCAGGCACCGTAATATTTATAGGAGCAAAATTCATTATTCCTCTTATGCCGGCTTTTACCAATTTGTCTGCAACTTCTTGAGCTGCTTGTGCCGGAACTGCAATAATACCAAGTTCGATTTTAAATTCTTTTACCTTTTCTTCTAAAACATCTAAATGATAAATATTTATGTTGGAAAGTTTTTTGCCTATTTTCTTAGGATCATTATCAAAAATGCATGATATGTCAAAACCTCGTTCATGAAAACCTTTGTACTGAGAAAGCGCTCTGCCTAAATTCCCGGCTCCTATGATTGCCACAGGCCAACGCTTGTCAAGGCCTAAGATTTTCATTATATGCATGTAAAGTTCTTTAGAATTATATCCTACGCCTCTTGTTCCAAATTCCCCAAAATACGCTAAGTCTTTTCGCACTTGGGCAGGAGTTACACCTGTGGCATCTGCAATACTCTGAGACGAAACAGTCGTTACTCCTTTTTCATAAGCTTCTATCAGATATCTTGAATATAATGATAAACGTCCAATTGTGGCGTCTGGAATTTTGGCTTTTTTAATCATCTTTCAAACGCTCCTTCGCAATTATTTTAGCATAACGTATTTGATTTTACAATAGAAAAAGTGAAATAAGTCACAATGTTATATTATTGTCAAATGTTTGTTAAAAATTTAACAATATGCTAAATATCTTCTTGTCCGAAAGTTTTATCTATTATCTTAAAATTATAATTTTTAACTCCCGAAGTTGCATATACCTTACGGTCAGTCGTTACAAAAATTGCTTCTACACCTTTTTGCCTTTCAATAAATTTTGTTCCTAAATCTAAACCCATAGAAAATACCATAGTTGACATAGCATCTGCATCTATTGAGCTTTCCGATATAATTGTTACACTTGCAAGACCGTTTTCTACAGGAAAGCCTGTTGCTGTGTCTAAAATATGATGATATCTTTTTCCGTTTTCTTCAAAATATCTTTCATATATCCCTGAGGTAACCAATGTTTTATCAGCGACTTCTAAGGTTGCAAAACTGCTTCCGCGTGGTTCAAAAGGATTTTGCACTCCTATCTTCCACAGCTTTCCATCCGGTTTTTTCCCTAGAGCATAGATATTTCCTCCCAAATCAATTAAACCACTTTTTACTCCGTTTTCTCTTAAAATTCGTGCCGCTTCATCGGCGGCATAACCTTTTGCAATTGCTCCTAAATCTAGAGCCATTCCTTCTTTTTTTAAAAAAATTGAGTTGCTCTTTTCATCCAGTAGCACTTGGGTGTAATCTACCAATTCTAGAGCTTTTTCTATTTCATCAGGTCTAGGAATGCGAGCTTTGTCAGTTCCTATTCCCCATAATTTTACCAAAGGCCCGATTGTTATATCAAATCTTCCCTGGGATAACCGAGAATATTCCAGCCCTTTTTTAACTACATAAAATGTGTCAGGGCTTACCTTGTAAGATTCCTTTCCTGCTAATTTATTTACTTCAATTATTTCACTAGAATCAGCATTTACTGTCATCTTACTTTCGATATCGCCAATTCTGGCAAATGCCTCATCGATACTAGAAGACGCATTTGGCCCAAATGCCTCGATTTTTATTATTGTATCAAGCATAAAATTTGTTTTTTCGATTACTTTCTCGTCTTCTTGGTTATTTTGGCAGGCACAGGCGCAAAGCGTACATATAAAAATTAAGAGAATAAATTTTGATTTTGCTTTACCGATATTGTGTTTCGCAGTGGATTCCTCCCTTTTAGTCTTCTAAAGAATGGATGAATATTCCGCTTTGCAGTTTGGGCTCAAACCAAGTAGACTTTGGCGGCATTATCAAACCCATATCCGCAATTTTTATAAGATCGTCGATAGGTGTTGGATACAGCGAAAAGGCAATACTTGCCTTTCTGCTGTCAACGAGTCTCGCTAATTCATCTATGCCTTTTACGCCTCCGACAAAATCAATTCTGTTATCTTCTCTTGGGTTTGTAATTCCAAAAATAGGTGATACTACAAGATTTTGCAGTATAGACACATCAAGGCTTCCTACGGGATCATTTTCATCAAAGCTATTTTCTCTTACCCTAAGTCCATACCATTTTCCGTTTATATACATTCCAAAAAAATGCTTGGCCCTTGGTTTAAAAGGATCTTTTCCTTCATAAACCAACTCAAAATTTCCTTCGATTTTCTCCAGCAATTCTTTTTCACTAAAGCCGTTTAAGTCCTTTATTACTCGATTATATTCCATAATAGTGAGCTGTTTATCCGGGAAAATTACTGAAAGAAAGTAATTATACTCTTCGTCGCCGGTATGATTAGGATTGCTTTGCCTCATTTCTAATCCAACCTTTACAGCTGCAGCCGCCCTGTGGTGTCCATCAGCTATATATAATGAACTTACTTTAGAAAACATTTCAGTCAATTTTTTGATAGTAGTTTCATCATCTACAATCCAAACAGTTTGCTTTACGTTGTCAACTGAAACAAAATCATAAATCGGTTTATGATTTAAAATCCATGATTTTATTTCATTGCTTATCTGTGGGTCTTCCTGATAAAACATCATAATCGGCCCGGTATGGGCTTTAGTATATTTTACATGGTTTATTCTGTCCTGTTCTTTCGCTTGAAGTGTGTTTTCATGCTTCTTTATAACATTGTTTACATAATCGTCTATCGAGGTGCAAGCCACTATCCCTTGTTGGATTTTTTCATCTCTAGTCAATTGATAAATATAAATACAGGGATTTTTATCTTTTTTATATACTCCTTCCTTAATCATCTGTGACAATTTTTCGCCGGCTTTTTTGTAAACCCTAACATCATACGGATCGACAGGTTCGTCGAAATCGATTTCCGGTTTATCCACATGCAAAAAAGAATAGTTGTTGTCTTTAACTAGCTTTTTTGCTTCCTCGGTTGTAACCACATCATACGGCAACGCCGCAACCTGTGCCACTTTATCTTTTGTAGGTCTTAATGCTCGAAACGGTCTTATTACTGCCATAATATTCCCCCCGGTGTCAAGATTGGTTTTGTCAAACTACAAATTAAGGCCATCAAGCAATACAAAGCAATCATTACCTGATGACCTGATTTTAGCATATGTAGCATTTGCCTTTCAACAATAAATAGTAAACTTGGTAAAATTAATATAAATGGCATGCAACAAAATGTTCATTACCGATATCTTTTAAAATTGGCTCTTGCTGGCTGCACACAGGCATAGCATATTGGCATCGGGTATGGAACCTACAGCCAGTTGGCGGATTTATCGGCGTTGGCACGTCACCTTCCAAAATAATCCTTTCTCTTTTTGCTTCCGGATCAGGAATAGGTATTGCAGAAAGAAGTGCTTTAGTATAAGGGTGGAGTGGATTTGAATAAAGTTCGTTTTTCTCCGAAACTTCAACTATTTTCCCTAGGTACATCACGCACACCCTATCGCTTATGTGTTTTACTACGCTTAAATCGTGGGATATAAATAAATAAGTTAGTTGAAATTTTTGCTGTAGTTCTTGCATAAGATTCAATACTTGTGATCTTACAGAAACATCAAGAGCAGAAACCGGCTCATCACAAATAATAATTTCCGGATTTACAGCAAGGGCTCTGGCTATTCCTATCCTTTGGCGCTGCCCGCCAGAAAACTCATGAGGATATCGCCGTATATGCTGGACATCCAGACCTACAATATTTAAAAGCTCGAGTATCCTTTCTTCTTTTTCTCGGCCTTTTGCAAGCCCAAAAATATCCATAGGCTCTCCTACGATATCGCCTACTGTCATTCGCGGGTTAAGTGAGGCATAGGGATCTTGAAATATAATCTGCATTTTTTTTCGTAGTTCCCTCATTTCTTCTTTTGTCAGCTCCAGTATGTTTTGGCCATTGTATGTAATCTCCCCTTCAGTTGCATCAATAAGCCGTAAGATAGCTCTACCCAACGTTGATTTGCCACAGCCGGACTCGCCGACAAGGCCCAAAGTTTCTGCTCGCTTTATAAAAAGGTCCACACCGTCTACTGCCTTAACATATCCCACTGTCTTTCGCAGCAAGCCGCCTGTAATGGGAAAATACTTTTTTAATCCCTTAACTTCAAGGAGTCTACCGTTTTTAAATTCCAATATCCTCGCCCCCTTCCCACTGGTCGCTGTATTTCCAGCAGCTCACCTGATGATTATTGCTGCTAATTAATTCCGGCTCACGGTTTACACATATATCTTTCGCTTCAGGGCAGCGCGGGTGAAATCTGCATCCTTTTGGCATGTCAAAAGGATTTGGCACCGTTCCTTCAATGACGTAAAGTTTTTCTCTGGGCTGATCTAGCCTTGGGATCGACTCCATAAGGCCTATTGTGTAAGGATGTTTCGGTTCCTTGAAAATAGTTCTGACATCTGCATATTCCACAACTTTCCCTGCATACATAACAAGTACATTCTCCGCCATTTCTGCTACTACGCCCAGGTCATGAGTTATGAGCATGATAGAAGTATTAAGTTTTTTCTTTAGGTCCTTCATCAACTCCAGTATCTGTGCCTGAATGGTCACATCTAAAGCTGTTGTGGGCTCATCTGCTATAAGAAGAGACGGATTACATGAAAGAGCCATTGCAATCATCACTCTTTGCCTCATGCCGCCACTCATCTGGTGTGGAAAATCATAGACCCGTTTTTCGGCCGAGGGTATCCCAACCAATTTTAACATTTCCACAGCTTTATCCATTGCCTGTTTTTTATCTAGGCCTTGATGTAGTTCAATTGCTTCTGCTATCTGCTCGCCTACTGTAAAAACAGGATTAAGTGATGTCATTGGCTCTTGAAATATCATCGATATATCATTTCCCCGAATTTTGCGCATTTCAGCTTCAGATTTTTTGAGAAGATTCTCTCCTCTGAATAAAATTTCACCATCCACAATCTTGCCCGGAGGGCTGGGAACAAGACGCAAAATTGAAAGAGATGTTACGCTTTTACCACAGCCTGACTCACCTACTATTCCAAGCGTTTCTCCCTCTTTTATGGAAAAGTCTACACCGTCAACAGCAGGAACAACTCCATCCTCAGTAAAAAAATATGTTTTGAGGTTTTTTACTTCAACTAAGTTTTTAGACATAATGCGCCTCCTTACTGCTTAAGCCGGGGATCTAGAGCATCCCTTAAGCCGTCGCCAAAAAGATTAAAGCCCAACACTAGTAGCATTATAGCTAAACCCGGAAATACAGACCACCACCACTGGCCTGAAAGAAAATATTGCTTGCCTTCGCTAATCATATATCCCCAGGCAGGTTTAGGGGGTTGGATACCGAATCCCAAAAAGCTAAGAGACGATTCGAGCATAATTATGCTTCCTATTTCTAAAGTTGTTTGAACTATAATAGGTGCCAAAATGTTGGGCAATATATGTTTTAGCAAAATCCTGCTGTCTTTTCCCCCCATGGCTGTTGCAGCTTCCACGAACTCCATCTCTTTTACTTGAATAACCTGGCTTCTGGCAACTCTGGCAAAAGACGCCCACGAAACTATACCAATAGCCATATACAAAAGAGGCAGACTTGGAGGCAGATAGGCTACAAGAGCCAAAACAAACAGCAAAAATGGAAATGCAAATATTACATTTGTCAGCCATGTTATAAAATCGTCAATGAAGCCACCATAATAACCGGCAATGCTTCCAAGTGCAACTCCTATGACAACTGATATGGCCGTAGCCGCAAAGCCTATCTGCAGTGAAATTCGTGCGCCATAAATTACTCTTGTGTAAATATCTCTTCCGTATACATCAGTTCCAAACCAATACTTAGCACAGGGTGGGCAAAGTCTTGCAGAGGGGCCCTCTGTCCAAATAAATTGTTCGTAAGGATCATATCGTGTTATATAGGGTGCAAAAATCGCAGCAAGACAAATAATTATAATGAGCCACATGCCAAACATGGCGAGCTTATTTCTTTTAAGTCTACTCCACCCATCTGCCCAAAGACTGCGGCCTTCCATTTTTTGATTAGGTTTTGTTTCTTTTTGCTTATTTTCTGCTTTCATTTCCATGATTCTACCTCCAATCAATCGTATTTAATTCTTGGATCAAAAAATGGATAGGAAAGGTCTACTATAAGGTTGGCTAAAACAAAGATAAAAGCCATGAATAGAACCACGCCTCTTATAACCGGAAAATCCCGATTTGTCAGCGCCTCTACGCTAAGTCTTCCAAGGCCAGGCAATGAAAATATCTGTTCTGTGATGACCACACCGCTCAAAAGACTTGCAACTTCAATACCGATTACAGTTACAACTGGAATTAAAGCATTGCGCAGTGCGTGTTTCATTATAACAACCCGTTCAGATAAACCCTTAGCTCTTGCAGTGCGGATATAATCTTGTCTTATTATCTCCAGCATGCTCGAACGGGTAAGCCTTGCAATGAGAGCTGCAGGTCTAAGTCCTAGAACAATTGATGGCAAAACATAATAAATAAGCTCGCCGTTTCCGGTGCCGGTCCCAGGAATCCAACCAAGTATCACACAGAAAAGCACCACAGAAAGCAGAGCCACCCAAAACACAGGCGCAGATATACCAAGAATCGCAAAGAACATCGCCCCATAATCAATCCACGAATACTGCTTTACAGCAGAAATAATTCCTAGAGGCACGCCTACGGCAACGGCTATAATTATAGCAAAAAATGCCAGCTTAAAAGTCACCGGTATTCGCGTTGCTATTGCCTCCACTACTGTCATATTATTTCTATATGAACGTCCAAGATTGAGAGTAAGGGCATTTTTCATAAAGTCGAAAAATTGGACAGGCAAAGGTTTGTCCAGCCCCATTTCATGCCTTATTTTTGCTATAGTTTCAGGATTACCCCTTTGCCCCATCATAATTCTGGCTGGGTCTCCTGGAACAATCGTGGTAAGTATAAACACTACAGCAATTACGCCTATTAGTACAGGAATTGCTCCTACAAGCCTTCTTATAACATAGTTTAGCAAATCCCCTTTCCCTCCTTTTACGATACTTTCGAAGAATTTGTGTATGGCTTCCTTAAATAAGGAAGCCATATGGTAAAACTTTTATTTTTGTATGTCAAGCTCGGTGTATTTAAGTGAATATGCTCCAAAGAAAGGCACTCTCATATTTTTAACGTATGGCTGAGCCAGACCATGAGTGGTATAGTGATATATAAAGAGCCACGGTGCCTCCTCGCGAGCTATCGCTTCAGCCTCTTTATATAGTTTTTCACGAACTGCAGGGTCTGTTTCTTTTCTGGCTCTTAAAGTTAGGTCATCGAATTGCTTATTGCTAAAACCTGTATAGTTGCCATTAGGTCCGATGTTATTTGAATGAAGCAAAACATATAAGAAGTTATCCGGATCCGGATAATCGGCAACCCATCCCATTCTAAAAAATGGAATTTCCAGTCTGTCTGCAGCATCTAACAATGCTCCCCAGTCTACGTTCTTTAATGCAACATCAATGCCCACCTGTTTAAATTGGGCTTGAAGGGCTTCGGCTATTCGCTTATGGCCTTCGCTGGTATTGTAAACCAGTTCAACCTTTATTCCATTGGGATAGCCGGCATCTTTCAAAAGTGATTTGGCTTTCTCAACATCATATGTGTATTTCGGTTGGATATTTTCATCATAACCCATCATTCCCGGAGGCAGCGGCCCGCTTGCCGGAAGTGCTCTGCCGTTCATAACCATGTTTATAAGGCCTTCTCTGTCAATTGCATAGTTGAAAGCCTGTCTAAGTGGCTTGTTATCTTTAAAAGGAGCCATTGTCAAGTTAAATCCGTAATAGTATGTTCCGAGCTCTGCTCTCTCAATGAAATTTGGCATTTTCTTGGCTTCTTCATAATACGGATCGTCTACTTCTTCAATTATATCAAAGTTGCCCAGTCCAAATTCCGTCCACTGCATTGCCAAATCAGTAACAATACCAAATTCTACACCGTCAAGATACGGCAGTTGGTTGCCATCTTTGTCCTTTGCCCAATAATTTTCGTTTTTGGAAAGAACGATTTTATCATCTTGGACCCATTGTTCAAATTTGAATGGTCCTGTTCCTACGGGATGGAAATTAAATTGTTCTGTGCCATATTTTTCTACGTCTTCTTTGGGAAGAACATTGAAAGTATTATACGCCAAAACGCTCAAAAACGGAGCAAAGGGATAATCAATTTCGATTTTTAAAGTATAATCGTCGATCTTGGTAATTCCCGCAATTTGTTCTGTTTTTTTGTCTTGATAGTCCTGATAGCCTTTAATCATGTCAAGGAAATAAGCCCTTGGTGAATTTGTATCTGGATTTAATATGTAGTTAAATGTCCAAATCCAATCATCGGCAGTTACTTCTCTGCCTCCGTTAGCTGTTGGTTTGCCTTCAATTGAGTCATGAAACTTGACACCTTTTCTTAGGTGAAATATATATTCTGTGCCATCTTCAGAAATGTCCCAAGACTCCGCTAAAAGCGGCTGTACTTTTCCATCATTGTCATAGTCTACTAATGTTTCAAATATCTGATAAATAACCCTTGCAGAAGAAGTGTCTGTTGCAAAAACCGGATCAAGCTTTGGCGGATTAGACATAACGCCTACTCGCAAAATTTTACTTTCGCTTTGCTGTGGCTGTGTGGTGCCTTCTTCGGCTGGCTTTTCGCCACCGCATCCGGCTAAGGTTGTAATAGCTAACAGCAAAACAAGTAATACTACCAGGCTTTTCTTTAACATTAAATCCCCTCCTGAAATTAAATTTTTTACAGCATCTTATTAAAACCCTTATTCTATATATTCGATAAATATCCAGAAAATCCTTTTAATTTTTTTGTATATTTATGCCGAGATTACTAAAAAAAGCTGTTTTAAAAACAGCTTTTTGGAGAAGTCATAAAAACTTATTAAATTTCTTTAAGCAATCTTGTAAGTATCGAGTTTACCATCTGGGGATTTGCTTTTCCTTTTGTCTCTTTCATTATTTGACCCACAAGAAACGACATTGCTTTTTCTTTTCCGTTTTTGTAATCCTCAACAGATTTGGGGTTGTTTTCAATGACCTTTTTTGCTATACTTTCAAGTTCCGCCTCATCGGAAATCTGTATAAGATTTTTTTCCCTTACTATGTCTTCAGGGTTTTTGCCTGTTTTAAACATCTCTCTAAAAACATCTTTGGCTATTTTGCCGCTTATAATGCCCTTATCAATCATTATTAGCATATCGGCAAGTTGTTTCGGTGTAAATTTCAGGTCTTTTATTCCTTCGCCGGTTTCATTCAAAACGTTCATTAATTCAACCATTATCCAGTTGCTGATTATTTTAGGATCATGATAATATTTTACAGTTTCCTCATAAAAATTCGCCAGGATTTTAGATGCAGTAATTATAGAGGCATCGTATTCCGGAAGGCCGTATTCTTTAATAAACCGCTCCTTTTTTACATTAGGAAGTTCCGGAATATGGTTTCGTATATCTTCTTTCCATTCATCAGTGATAATAATTGGGGAAAGATTTGGCTCCGGAGAATAACGATTACTTCCTTTACCACGCATAAAAATCGTGATTCCTTGCGCCTCGTCCCATCGGCGGGTTTCGCCATCGACTGTCCCACCGTTTTCTAAAATATCTCTCTGGCGTTTTTCTTCAAATTCAATAGCTCTCCTAACAGCTCTCAGTGAACCTAAGTTTTTCACCTCAACTCTTGTTCCCAGTTGTTCTGAGCCTTCAGGTCTAAGAGAAATATTAATATCGCATCTCATGGAACCTTCTTCGATTTTGCAGTCTGACACTTCTATATATTGGAGTATAGTCCTTAAATTGTTTAAATAAAGCCATGCTTCTTCTGCAGAACGCATATCAGGTTCTGATACTATTTCTATTAGAGGCATTCCTGCTCTGTTTAAATCTAAATGGGAATAAGATCCGCCTTCTTCATGAACCAGTTTGCCTGCGTCTTCTTCCATGTGCATTATTCTTATGCCGACTCGCTTTTTTTGGCCATTAGGCTCAATTTCTACATAGCCGTTTCGCGCAAGAGGTATGTAGAACTGAGATATCTGGTAGGCTTTTGGAAGGTCAGGGTAAAAGTAGTTTTTCCTGTCAAACCTAGAAAAATCTGCTATCTGGCAATTTAACGCAAGTCCTGCCTTAGTCGCAAACTCAACAACGCTTTTATTCATAAGCGGAAGTGCTCCGGGCATCCCAAGGCAAATGGGACAGCAGTGGGTATTTGGATCTGCTGCAAATTCAGTGCTGCATCCACAAAATATTTTTGTTTTTGTAAAAAGTTCAACATGCACCTCAAGACCTATTACGCTTTCATATTTCATCGCTCAAACCATCCTCTCCTTGATACGCCTTGTGTGATAACCATTATTTTGTTCAAATGCATAGGCTACTTGCAATATTCCTGCCTCATCAAATGCTTTCCCTATAATTTGAAGACCTACAGGAAGCCCTTTAGAAAATCCGCAGGGTAGAGATATAGCCGGCAGACCTGCAAGATTTACTATTGAAACACACAGGTCATTCATATGCATTTTAAAAGGATCATCAGAGCTTTCGCCTATCTTAAATGCCGTAGTAGGAGTTGTGGGAGTTATTAAAAAATCATATTTTTTAAATGCTTCGTCAAAATCTTTCTTTATAATTGTCCTTATTTTTTGAGCTTTTAAGTAGTACTTGTCATAATATTTTTCGTCTGACAGATAAGTTCCGAGAATAATATGCCATTTTACATCAAAACCAAAGCCCTCGCCTCTGGTTTTTTTATAAAAATCTTTTAAGTCCTGATAATCGCTAGATGTTCTATATCCATACCTTATACCATCATACTGGCCGAGTTCCGAGCTCGCTTCAGCGGCCAAAGTTACAAGATAGGCGCTCATGGCGTACTCAGCATTTTTCAGGCTTATTTCTTCGCATATACATCCAAGATCTTCATAAACTTTAATCGCATTTAAAACAGCATCTTTTACGTCTTTACTAACTGCTTCATGGTATAAGAGTTCTTTTGGAATGCCTATTTTTAAACCCTTTACATCATTCTTGAGCTTTTGCAGATAGTTATCTACCGGAATATCGGATGAAGTAGGATCAAAACTATCTTGCCCTGCAATCGCAGAAAGTACAATGGCGCAATCTGTCACATTTTTTGTAATCGGTCCTATAGTATCCATTGTTGCCGCAAGGGATGCAACTCCAAATCTTGAAACTCTGCTGTAAGTAGGTTTAAGGCCAACAACTCCACAGTAAGAAGCGGGTTGTCTTACCGATCCTCCGGTATCTGAGCCTAAAGCATAAATGCACTCATCGCTTGCCACTGCAGCTGCCGAGCCGCCGGAAGAACCGCCGGGCACTCGTGACAAATCCCATGGATTTTGTGTTGTATGGAAAAACGAAGTCTGAGTAGATGAACCGATTGCAAATTCATCCATGTTAGTTTTTCCTAAAATTATAGCATTCCTCTCTCTTAGCTTAGAAATTACAGTAGCGTCATATGGAGGCACAAAATTTTCCAGCATCCTTGAGCAGCATGTGGTCTTTAAGTTTTTTGTACATATATTGTCTTTTGCCGACATGGGAATTCCTGCTAGAGGGTCTGTAAAATCAGCTTTTTTATCTATTAATTTAGCTGATTTTAAAGCCCCTTCTTTGTCAATCGTAACATATGCCCCAATTTTGCTCTCGCACTCATCTATTCTATTTAATATATCTTCTGTCAGTTCTTGAGCTGTTATTTCTTTTTTCTTTAAAAGCTCATTTGCTTTTTCAATAGTAATTTCGTGAAGTTTCAAAACATTACCCCCGATCATATGTAACTTATTCTTCTATAATTCTTGGCACTAGGAAAAATCCCTTATCTTTTTCTGGTGCATTTGCTAAGGCCTTATCAACAGAAAGGCTGTCCCATATAGTATCTTCTCTGAAAACATTTTTGTCTGTTATCGGATAAACTGTCGGTTCAACTTCCTGAATATCTAGTTTACTTAGTGTTTCAAAAGATTGTTGCAACGAATCAAACTCTTCTGCAATTTTATTTCTCTCTTCTTGAGATAAAAAAATGTGGGCTACATCTGCCATACTTGAAATTGTTTCATCATCAATAAACACTGCTCTCACCTCTTATATTGTTTGCTTTAGAATGTATTTTATATTTTATCATACTTGCAAGTTAGCATACAATGTACCTTTACTCTTGCAAGAAATTTTTCGTGAACTTACTTAGCCTGATATGTCTTTATAAAATAGGAACGAGTTGGAGTAAACATGATTGTAAACGGAGAATTTCCATAAGGCGATTGCACATATATGTCTTGTATCGCCACATCGTCAACTTTGGGATATGTTGTAAAATATTTTTGCAAAACTCGACCAAAAGGCTTTGCCAGTATATTTGCGAGCAAAAAGGCCAAGATAACGTTTATCAAAGACAAATGATGTCCATAAAAAAGCACGATTATAAAGGCTAGAGAAAATAAGAAATTGGCTGCGGCAATGGAGGTTCCACACCTTGGATGTATAGCCAGATCTGTTTCTCCATTTATCATACGGAATTGAGCTTCCTTTACAGCGCTCATGACTTCATAAATAGGCGGAAGATCCGGCCCCGAAAGGGAAAAACCGTTAGAATATGCAAGTCCGCCGGCTTGCAGAGGTCTTCCGTATCGCTGCTCAAGCACATTTATAGTTGCGTGCTCCAAACTATGATTTTTTCTGACTCTTCGATCTGTAGCAATCTTTATAATTTGCCACGGAATCGTAATTATATTATAGAAAGAGTTAAAAACAATAACATATGGAAGCAAAAATAAAAAGCCTATTCCAAGAAAAATCAGCATCGGCAAAAGCAAATAAGGAAAAAGTATGGCTAACATTAAAAATATCAGCAGTGATATGAGCATCGGAACAACCTCCTTGCGATTTATCTTATGTTATTATAACATATCCGGCAGATTGTGTGAAAAAAATAAATGCTTGGCAGACACGTACTTATATAACCGCCAAGCATTTATTAATTTCAACTTCTCTTAAAAACCTATAGATTTATAGCTGCTTCATAACCTTCCGCTATAGCTTCTAATGCTTTTCTAGGCTTTTTAGCATCTCCTACAACATATACCTCATCTACTACACCCTCTATTGCCTCAGCAAGTTCATTTACCGGCGATGTTCCTACTGCTATAATTATTGTGTCAAATCCTGAAAGCGTTTTTTCTCCTTCAGGAGTCTCGATTATTGCACCATCCTGTGTTATCTCCTTAACTGGTGAATTAGTGATTATGTTTACTCCATGATGGAAAAATCTGTCCATTAAGAAGTATTTAGGACCAAGACCAATATCTTTTGCTATGTCATCTAACATTTCCACAATCGTAACCTTACGTCCATACTCTAGTAATAAATCAGTTGTTTCACAACCAACAATTCCACCGCCTATTACCAAAACATTTTTACCTGCTACTTTGTTAAATTCCAACACATCCTTGGCAGTTACAACATTTTCTTTATCAATTCCGGGGATGTTTGGTATTAGAGGTTTGCCGCCAGTGGCTACTATTACTGCGTCTGGTTTTAATTCTTTTACCAAATCTTTAGTAACCTCAGTATTCAGCCTCACATCTATATTGCTTTTTTCAACCTGAGTTACAAAATATTTTAATCCGCGGGATATTTCCTGTTTACCCGGAGGCACGCATGCAAGAAGGAATTGGCCTCCTAGTTCTCCTGATTTTTCGCAAAGGATAACTTCATGACCTTTAGATGATGCCGTAAGAGCTGCTTCAAGGCCGGCAGGTCCGCCCCCTGCAATAAGAACTTCTTTAGGATTTTCAACCTTTTCTCTCTTTATTTCAGCCTCTCTTCCTGCTTCAGGATTCATAAGGCAGGAAACTCCTCCGCCCGTCATTAAAAGTTTATCTATACAGCCTTGATTGCAAGATATACACCAGCGTATATCATCGATTTTTCCATCTTTAATCTTATTTGGCAATTCAGGATCGCAAATCAAGCCCCTGCCAATAGCGATAATATCAGCTTTATTGTTTTCCAATACACTTTCTGCTATATATGGATCATTTAACTTTCCTACAACGATTACCGGCACATTTACAGCTTTTTTGATTTTAGCGGCAGCTTCCACATTAAGTCCCGGCTCAACTCCCATTGGAGCTATGAGATATGAAAATAGATTGTCGTAGACTCCGGTAGATATGCTAAGACAATCTGCTCCAGCTTCTACTAGCATAGGCGCAATCGCTACAGATTCAGCTACTTTTCTGCCTCCCCACACTCTTTCATCTGCAGAATATCTAAATATAATGGGAAAATCCGGTCCCACTTCTTTTCTGACAGCTTTTATTATCTCTATTGCAAACCTCATCCTGCCTTCAAGATCACCGCCCCATTTATCACTTCTCCTGTTTGAATAAGCTGACATAAACTGAGCGATTAAATAGCCATGTGCCCCGTGTATTTCTACAGCATCTAATCCTGCTTCCTTTGCCCTCCTTGCTCCTTGCGCATAGTTGTCTATTGCTTGGTATATTTCTTCTTCTGTCATTACCGAAGGAATATCTTGGCAAAGGGGGCATGATATCTTAGATGGCGCCTTCGGCGGTTTAATGCCCTGATAAGATGCTTGGCGCCCGGGATGATGTAATTGGACACATAGTTTAGAACCTTCTTTATGTATCCTTTTTGCAAGTTTCTCCCATCCCGGAATCAGCCTATCATCGTATATGCCTAACATCCCCGGATCTGCTGTGTACGAGTCTATTTCCGTTACTTCAGTTTCAATCAAAGCAGCACCACCTCTTGCTCGTGCTGCATAATACTCTATATTTCTTTCCGATACACTATTGTCTTCATTGGCAAGTATTGTACCCATAGGTGGCATAACTATTCTGTTTTTAAGCTCCATTCTGTTAATTCTTATGGGTTTTAATAAGCAATCAAATGAACTCATAAATTTTTACCTCCATATCAATTTTATTATTAACACTTATTTAAGTATTCTATATTAATAGTAAAAATCCTGCAAAACTACCAGAAATTTAGTATCAAGCAAACTGATTATAATTATAGAATTTATTTTCAATATCAGCTGCATCCTTTAAAATTTAAAATAGGGTAAATTTTTTAAGACCTCTATGAACAGTTGATGTGCTGCATTTTCTGCCAGGCCTTTATCCCTTAAAGGCATTAGCTATTTTAAGCATTGACGCCTTGTAATCTTTGTAAAGCAGTTTAACTTCATAGCTATCGTCATCGCTTTTGTAAATTGTAGAACAAAAAAGTATATGCATCTGCCCTTGTTTTAAAAGATGGCATTTATAGATATATGGTTTTCTTCTTTCAAAGCCTCGATTTTGTCCATGATTTTGAAATAAAAAAGCCATAAACGAACAAACAATTCGTTTACAGCCCTAATAGAACATCTGATGCTCTAGATTCCCCTTACCCACCCTCGCTTTAAATTATAAATTAGTACATGGTAGTAACAATAACAATCTATTTGTACTGGTGTAACATTT
>NZ_MPPE01000037.1:0-19644 GCF_001896645.1 Tepidanaerobacter sp. EBM-49 | reverse complement strand
TACCTTTGAGGGGCATCTTTTTTCAACTACATGTGCCATATATTCATCTTTAAAATATTTCATCGTTGTCAATACCGGGTTAGGCGCAGTCTTCCCAAGGCCACACAAGGAACCGATTTTTACTACTTCAGTAAATTAACCATCCTCTCATCTTATAGAAATATAAGTATTATTTAGATAAGGGGTGGTTAATTTATACTAGGCCGGCCAAGCTTTTAAATTATGCAAGCAGGCACTTGTCTTGGTTTTGTCACAGCAGTAATTCCTTTTTTATTATATCTTATTTACCCGTCCGCCGTGAACTACCCGGCCGGTGACTGTTCCTGACTTTCCAGAATCTTCATCGCCTATGTTCAATGCCCAAAATACAGGAAAACGCTCACTTATTTCGGCTTTTATTATCTCTGGAGCAGCAAAGGCTATAATTTGGAAGTTTAATTTGTCGGCAATCTCAAAGATGGGATCTAAGACATGATTCCCTGATGCACTACCAAAGGGATTATCCAGTATGAGCACTGTCCAGGGATTGTTATTCCCAAAATGGCGTTTTTTGTAATTCATCAGCATCATTATCACAAATGTGCTAATTGATAAGGTTTGCCCTCCGCTGCCTTCGGGTTGATCGCCTTCCCCCTTGTTTATAGCTTCCCATGTGGTGTAGTAGTAGTCATGGGGTTTGGCATATCGGAATTCATTTTTCTCAGTCATTTTATAGACCATAAGCGTAGGGTATCTGCCTCGAACAGCGCGAGAAAATATAGCCTGATCACCCATCATCTTTTCGATTATTTCATCTTCTATATCGTCTGTATCTTCATATTCTTTCACAACCTCGGCTATTGATTCAACGAAATAATCTCTTAAGGTGTAAAAGACATCTCCTTCATTTTTAGGGAGCTCTTCCTCTTCCTTAAGTTTCAGCAAAGGAAAGACATAGCCGTTTTCATTGACATAGTTCATGCCTGCCACCATTTCCTTTAAAGATTCCACCATTGCCAAGGCATGTCTTGAGGCCCGTTCTGCCCAAGTGTTCCGAATTTCTTCAGCCTTAGATTTGTCTGAAGATATGCTGTTTATTTCCTTTTGAAAGTGGTCTTTCATGGTGTAAAAAGAAACTAAGTTGCTGTCATACATTTCAATTTGTGTATCTTGAAGGCTGCTGAGTATCAAATTCTTAAGTAGATCGTCCTTTATCTCCTTCTTTACTATATCTATAAACTCTTGAAGGTTTTGACCTGTCTGCTGATGATTTTGCAGCAACTGGTCTTTTGATCTTTTGAATTTATCCTCCCACAAGTCCAATTCCTGTCGGGAATTTTCGCGAATTTTTATCATTAACTCTTCACTAATTTTGCCTTTTTTAAAGTCCAGCTCACTATATACCTTTATGTCGGAAATAACATCTTTAATATTATTTCTGTCTTGTTCTCTTGCAGCTATTATATCTTCGGTCTCGGCGAGAAAACTCTTATTATCTTTTAAGCCTTTGTCTATAAGATATTCTTTTTCATCAAGATTGGCATCTGCCCATATTTGGGTAGGTTTGTCATATTCCTCTTTTATTTGTCTTTGAATTTTTGCTAATTGTTTCTGAGCCTCTTCTATTTTGGTTTCAACCTTTACAAGCATCTTCGACAATCGAATAAGTGTTTCGCCGGCTTTCTCAAGTTCACCTTCTATAAAATCCCTCTTTAAAGACAGAGTGTCCGCTGTGCCCTCAATGGGTTCATATTCCTGCCAGTTTTTATCAATTTGTTCCAGATCATTTTCTACATCGGCCAGCTTTTGTTGAACAAGTTCGATATCTTTGTTAATTAAGCTAATATCATTATTTCGAATCTCCATGTCTTTTGAAAGACTCTCCCACCTGGAAATATCCAATGTAAAATCTTCGTCAATTAGTAAATACACAGGTTCTGAAGTACTTTCCACAATTTTAGTTTTAAATCCGGATTCCACAAACTTTGCATCATTGATAATAGCTTTTATTTCTTTTAATTGAGTTTCAACTTGTATTTTCCATGTTACATGATTTTGAACATCTTTATCTTTCAGCCTTCGATACTCGTCAATCTGTTCCTCTAAACGTTCACATCGAAGATTTATGGCTTTTAGTTTTTCTTCTACTTCAATAATTTCCTTTTCCCTGACCCTTATCTGCTTCAAGCGCTCTATGAATTCGGAGAGAATATCAATTTTTTTTGCGGTATCTTGATTTTGTTTCTTGCAGTTATCTAATCTGCAGCCGATTTTTTTCAGGTCTTCCTGCAGTGTGCTGATAGTTTCTTTAAGTTTGATATCATCAAATTTTAGTTTTTCAAGTTCTTCTTCCTTCTCCTTAAGCTTTATATATAGTGCTTCTGAGCTTTCCTTATCTTGCTGAAACTTTATATCTTTCGCCAAATCCTGTAGTTTATGGATATTTTGGCTTACGACCTGTAATGCATCTTTTAATTTTCCGTCTCGGTCTAATATATTATTTTTCCACTTAATATATGCTGATGGATTTAAAACCAGTTCCAATTCATCGCCGGCAATGATTTCAAAAGCGTATTTACCTTTGCCTTGCATTGCTGAACGGATATATATTGGAACAGATGAACGTAAAAATATATTTTCTTTGAGATTTTCCTTTAAAAGCTCCCAATCCTGTAAATTTGCTATTACAATCCCATGGATAATTGAGGGGAAGTCCTCAATAAGGCGGTGTTTATCATCATCTCCAAGGGAGCTTAAAAACTCCGTACCCAATTGGGCATTGATTCCCAAGCCTTTGATTTTATTTTTTATCGAGAGAATATCATTGTTCGGCACCCAATAATCTTCTTGGTTTAAACTTTTATCGATATTGTTTTCCCATAGACTCTGCTTAAGTTGGTCAAGCTTTATTTCTTTTTCCTGAATTAGTTTTTCTAAATCATATAACCTGTCTTTTAACCAACTGTCTCGGTATGTTTCATTAAGTGCATCCAAATTCAGCTCATTTGCAATCCTAAGTTTTAAGGAATCTTCTTGGCCTTTTAGCTTAGCAATTTCCGTCTCTATTTTGTCAATTTCAGATTCCATATATTTTATGTCTTTTTCTTTGCCGTTTTGATGAATTCGACAATCATATATCTTTTGGTTAATATTATCCATGTCTTTTTCTAATTTTTCTATTTCAGTCTTTTCAGCCTTGTCTTGCCCTTTTAGCTCCTCTATCAGCATCTCCGGTAAAATCATTCTCACTGGATCAAATATCCGAGAAAGTTCCTCTCGTTTATTTTCCAGAGCATTTCTGTCGTTTTGGAATTGAATTATTTTAAGTTTTTCATCATTAGCCGCTGTGTCCTCTCTCTTTTTATCTCTTGCAAGTTCATTTATTTTGCCGTTCAAATAAGCCTCATAAGATAAATGATCCCTGCTTATTTTAGACCAGCGGTTTATGGTATTTTCCCATTTACTTCGGATATTAATTTCTAGGGTTTGTATCTTTTCTTCGGTATCTTTGAGATTTAAATCTTTTACGAGCTGCTCTCTTTTATTTATATGGGATTGTTTTTCATCTTCCAATTTGCTCACTTTTAGCAGCAGTTCGCTGATTCCGTAGCGCTTTATGTCAATTTTGAGTTCTTCGATTTTATCTTTTATCTCATTAATCGAGGCATCCAGTGCCAGTTTCTGGCTGGTTAATTGTTCAACTCTCCGGTATTCTCGAGCATATTCCAGGTTATCCTTTTCATATTCTAACTCCCTTATCTGAGCCTGGGTTTTCTTCCTTTCATCTTTCCATTTTAAAATATCGTTTTCAATAGTAGTCAGTCGATTGTTAAGTCCGGCATACAGGTTATTTCCTTCTTGAATGGAATTGTTTAAAATCTTTTGCCGCCTCAACCCTATTTCTGTCAGTTGTATCAATGGTTCTATATAGGTTAACAGTTTTCTGTAATCTTGCTCCCGTTCTATAAGTATAGGCAAATTTTTAGTGATACTTAAATTGCTTTTGAATATTCCTTTTAAACTGTCTTGGTCCCCTTCGGAAAAATTTCTCATATTCTCAGTTATGGCAGGGATTATAAATTTGTCAAATACCGTTTTATTGTCAGCGGCACGAGAAAAATAATTCCCCGAGCCCCCTTCCTGTCTATTGATTAGCTTTAATACTTCCCACTCGGAACGATGTATTCCTTGACTTTTAAGATAATTATAGTAATCCGAATCTAATCTCCTAACGGAGCTTTTGGAGTATTTTATAAAATATCTTTGATACTTGTTTATAAATTGTTCAAACTCATTATATTCAGTAACTTTACCGGTTCTTGAATCATAAGCGGGAATGTTATCCAAGGTAAAGATGTCATTTTTATCATGTTCGTATGTATATAAAAAATAGTTGAGACCTGCCCGTTCTTCGGTCTCATCATCATCGTTCAAATTTTGTCTTACGGCAGTGACACATATACCGGTAATCAGCCATTTTTCCGGTATGGTATCCAGTTTCCACTCTATCATTACGTGGAAGGTGTAGGGGCGGAACCGGTTTTTTTGATCGTAAAACATGCCGGTAATCTTGTTGCCTCCCTGTTTGCCCCATCGAGTCTCAGGCAAAACGATTTGAGATAGAAGTTGCATAAATACGCCCTTTCCTCCCTGATTTTTTAGAGTGAATAGAGTGTGATCCGGCTCACCGTCTCTTGTTAAATCATATACTGAATTCTCATGATATTTTCTAAAGCCGTCATATTTACAGCCCGTTATCCTGATTCCGGTTATTCTCGGCATCAGCAATTCCCTCCTCGGTTCTTTGAATCAAGTCCATTATCTCTTTATATCGATCCCGTTGATGGTATAAATAATTTAGTCTCTCATACAACTCAATTTTAGGTATTATCTTTAATTCATTGACATTGTTAATGATGAGTTTCTGATCGGCTAACGGACGCATGGCTTCATATATGAAACCAAGACGAGTGTTTTTATTCCTCTGCACATCCACATCACCGGTTTTTGATTCCTTGTACATGGAAAAATCATTATTCCAAATATCGTAAATCTCCTCAACGGCGATTCCCCATTCCTCGGCAAAACCATCTTCTTCATCCAACCGGGTTTTCCAGGAGTCAAGCACCTTTGTCACCTGTTCCTCCAGTTTATAATAAGTCACTCCTTCTTCTTCCCACCTCACCCGTATATCATTTTCCTTATCTATTTCCGCAAGGTAAATACAAATAATTATATTGGCAAGATAGAAGTATTTTTTTCTGTCGAGTTTGTATTTGCTTTTCATATGTGTATATGAAGTGGCAAAAATCGAGTCACGGGCTTGGCTTACAATATGCAAGTTCTCCCTGGTATCTAAAATCCTTAACCCGGCTCCTTGAGCCATAGCTTTTACAACTTCCCTTATTTCAGGTTCCTCCATATAGGAATATACCCGGGCATCAGTCAGTGGCAATATTTTATTTTCAAGCAATGAAAAAAACACCTCAGAACCTTTTTGTAAATGCTCATGAGTAATCAAGGCAAGCTCTCCTCCCTAACTTTATTATTCTAAGTTTGATTTACTGGGCAAAAGTTTAATCTTATAGGGTGAAACATAAAGTTCTTCCCATCTCAGAGGTTCCTTATCCTCTTCATTGACGCTTGATATCCTCCGGCCTATTAGCTTTTTATATTTCGGATTTTTATCACATAATCGCCGAAACAGCTCCAGCCTGTCATCATTTGTTTCTTGTTCTTCAAGCTTTAGTTCTACTTCCGTCACTACAAACATCATAAAAAGCTCAATATTTTTCTTTTGCATAAGCCATTTTTGTTTTTTAAAACTGTCTATATCCTGTAACTCTGTTATGGAAAATTCATTATTTTTCATAAGTTCATCGAATATGTCTTCCCACAGCTCTACAATTATATCCCAATCTGCGGATTTTGGCTGCCAGGTTTCTTCTTCGTCAAAATCCTCATATATCTCTTCATTGGCCTCTGTTTTTTTGATTTTTTGCTCTTCCCAGGCCCATTCTAATGGATATATGAAATCCACCTCGGGAGAAAACAGCGGATTCAAAAGACTTTCTAATACATCAAAATTGGCCAGCCCTTTTTTATCAATTACATTTTGCCAGATATCTTTTTTAAAAGTTAAATTGGAAGTCTTCCAGAAACTATCCGGATACTTAACCCGGATTTCTACTTCAAATGCCATATTTTCCACTACAAGTTTTGCAAGTACATCGTGAAGCGCTCTGGCTACTTCCAGGCTTTCAAATACCTGCTCTGCCTCTGTTCTGGCCTCAGCAGGAAAAGAATTAAGCCGATTCTTCCATGAAAACATATCTTCAAATACCTTCTTCTCGTCTTCAAACTGCCTCTTTATTTCATCTTCACTCTTTCGTCGGCTGTTTTTACTATCCATAAATATTATTTGAGGATTTCTAAGCACATCCTGCCGGTAATCCTTTTCCCGCCGTATAAGAGTTCTTACCCTAGCAATTAAATTACTGACACTGTTTTGAGCTTTATTAAAATTCCCGGATTTTATTAATTGCAGAGTATAGAACTGCTCAATGTCAAACCCAAATTCCTCCAATATTTCCCTGGTTATAAATATAATTTCCTGGGCTTCTTCAGTCAGCATATATACGGTGGAACCGCCCTTTTCCCATTGACTATGCTCCCTGTCGGGTTTTAGGTAGCGAAATTTATATAGCTCATGGGTCCTCGTTTCTTCATCAAAGATATAACAGGAAAAAGGATCCTGCCTATTCGGATCCTTATACCATAAAACTCCGTCTACCAGCCGTTCTGCCACCTCTTTTGAGGCCGCAAAATCCATTTCTCTTAATATTTCTTCGGCCATATAGATTAGATCCTGTCTGGTTTTGTTTGGATTCTCTGTTATTTCCCGGCGAAAGACTTTCAAAAGGAGAAGTAGGCAAATCTCATGAGCATAATCGTTTAAATCTCCTACATCCATACCGGTTCCAAGCATCCTAATGGCTTGGGTCTTTTTTAATCGATCTTTTAATCCCTTTTCTACCTTATCCATCTTTACTCACCTTAAAATTAATGTATTAGCTAATTACAGATAATTCAATGTTCTGTGTTGCATAGGCATGATGGCCTGCTGCTGTTTAGCGTCTTGCCTCGTGTCCGTCAGCTTGTATCCTACAATTTGTCCCTTTCAGGAACGGTCTTTGACCCTATCAAATATTCATAAGTAATAAACTCTTGTGGAATTCTCCGATTTGCATACCACAGTCTTTTTAGATGTTTCACCGTTTCATGATAATTATTTTCGGCAAACTCACTTATAACAAAATTTAAATTTTCGATATTCGTATTCTGAGCTTTTTTAATTGGATAAGATTTTCCAAAATCTAACAAATTTTTATATGCATCTAGTTGAAGTGAAATATTTACGGAAGGATATGTTTCCCTTAGGGATTTGTAAATCATATAACCTTCCGGGTCAATATCCCCAAAATAAAAGACCTTTAAGCCGCCGATATCGGCAATCTCATGGATGAAAGCAAAGCTGCTTATTATATCCTTGCCTTGACCGTAAATTATGGCGTCGGGAATAATGCCAAATAGGTCATATCCCTTTGCCGCAGCCCTTTTAAAAGTAAAGAATGTGGAATGATTTTCCAAAATAATTGCGGTTTTAATCTGCCTTACGCCCCTGTTCCAATATGCAAACATCTGGCCGTATTTTTTCATTTTAAGGTCTTCATAAGACAGCTTTAATCTTTTGATTACTCCGTTGTCCAGTTCTTCTTTTGGGTCTAAAAACTTCTCATTATCAAAAAGCTCTAAACACCTTTCCTCGCAACTTGCCCACTCTCGCCAGTCTCTGTTTTGCAAAAACTCATATATTCGTAAAATAAATTGCCATTCTCTGTCAGTTTGCAGCCTCGGATATTTAATATATGTACTAAGGTCCAATAAATCGGACAGTCTTAGGATGTCTTCACTCTTCCATCTTGGAGTAATCACATCTTCTGTAATGTACCATCGAAGTTTCAATGGCGGATATTTGCCATTGTATCCCACGGTTTTCATTGGTTTTATATATCCTTCTTGCAGGAGTGTTTCTAAAGCCTCGTATAGGCCATGGTAGCCGCCCTTTTTATGGTAAGCGGAGGATCCTCCTGATTTTTCCAACAAAAACTTTTCAAGATCATCTAAATAAAAACTTTTCCGATTTTTTTGTTTGTAGTCATTCAAAAAGACTTTTATAAGATTGTACATAATTTCCCTTCCCAAATTTCATGGTTATAAAATGATTTTCTCATAATTTGGCAACAATCTTTTTTATCTATAATTGCATACTGCTTTGATTTACATATAACTTTATCACATACTTTTTTCACCACAGCATTTACCCAAGCCTCGCTTTCTTTTTCTTAAAGCTTTTCTTTTTAGGCATATCCGAATTATTTGCCGCTTTTTACAAAGCTCAAATATCATAGTCCCCTTAATGACAATTAAACAAAGAACTTATTAAATATATTATACCATGTAAACTATTTTTATATTATATTATTATAAGGCCGGGTTTACTTGGCAAACTTATTGTTATTCCTCGAGCACATATCGAGCACAGAGGGACGGTTCTTTTGTGTTGTATGACAACACAAAAGAACCGTCCCTCTGTGCTCCCCCAGTGGTCTCGGACCGTCCTCTGTGCTCCCTGTGCTCCCTAGTTAGCTGGTCTCTGTTTTCGCTCCCTCTGTTATTATTCTTTTAATTATCTTGCTATAGTCCACTTGCAAGAAGTTTTTGCCTTGGTAGAAGGCACGGCTTGTTACCTTAAGGAATATCTATGTGGCACTCTTATTCAGCTTTATAAAATTGTAACAAAATCCTCACAGTTTTTTCAAAATTATGCTCTAAAATATTATTTAGAGATTATGTTCAAAGGAAGGTGAAAAAGATGTCAAGGAGTAAAACCAAAATTTTAGCAGCAATAATTCTTATACTGGTAATCGGTCTTTGTCCGACAGCTTATGGTGCAAACGGTTTAATCATTTATACTCAATATCCCGGAATTTCAGCACAGCCCGGCAATAATATAACTTTTCCTCTTATAATAAAAGGTTCTGGCTTTATAGACATTGCTGTAACAAGTATTCCATCCGGCTGGACAGCTGGAATTTATGGGGAAGGCATGAGGGTTCACCGAGTATATACATCTTCAGATGTTAATGCAGAAGTAGATTTGCGTGTCCAAATTCCTTCAGAGGCAAAAAATGGCAGCTATAATTTAGTAGTTCAGGCTTCAGGTGCAGGCGGCACATCTACTTTAACCTTAAACATCAAAATCGATACCAATGCGGAGGGTGCTGACAAGATAGACGTGCAATACCCTTCTCTTTCAGGGCCGGATACTGCCACATTTAGTTTTAGAGGCACTCTTTACAATAACAGCGGCCGTCCGAGATTCTACACTCTTGGCGCTGATGCTCCCGAGGGCTGGCAGGTTTCTTTTAAACCGGCATACCAAAGCAATCAGATTACAAGCCTCAGTTTAGAGGCAGGCAAATCGCAGGATCTTGATATAGTTGTGCAGCCGCCAAAAGGAGTCAAGGCCGGAAAATATAAAATAACTGCGGCAGCAGTCTATGGAAGCGAAGTTGCAAAAGCAGATTTAGAAGTAGTAATTTCGGGTACTTATCGTCTCAAGCTTTCTACACCTTCTGACAGGCTAAACGCCGATCTTACAGCAGGTAAAGAAGGATCGGTAACTTTAGAACTGGAAAATCAAGGGAGTGCAGACCTGCATGGTATAAACCTTTCTGCAAGTACGCCTACAGGCTGGACTGTTGCATTTAAACCGGATTCCATAGAAACACTAAAAAGCGGAGAAAAGAAACAGGTTACTGCATCTATCACCCCTGGCGCCAAAGCCATTGCGGGAGATTACATGGTGACCATAACCGCTTCTACTGATGAAACATCTGATAGCATAGATATTAGGACGACTATTCATACTTCCACATTGTGGGGTTTTATAGGAGTTGTAATAATTTTTGCTGTAATAGCTTGGGTAGTTACAACCTTCAGGAAATACGGGCGGCGATAGCAATGGATACCCAAACAATAATTGAAATTCAAAATCTGGTAAAGCAGTACGGGTCTATCACAGCAGTTGACAATTTAAATCTTTCGATATACAAGGGTGAAATTTTTGGCTTGCTGGGCCCAAATGGCGCAGGAAAAACTACTACGATATTAATGCTTATGGGGCTTTGTGAACCTACTTCCGGCAGTATCAGTGTAGCAGGTTTAAATCCGGCGCGAGAACCTATTCTGGTTAAAAAAATAGTTGGCTACATGCCTGACAGTATCGGCTTTTACGGGGATATGACCGGCAGGGAAAATCTTTATTATACCGCAAATTTAAACAGGATTCCAAAAGAGGAACAGGGAAAAAGAATTGATTTTCTTTTAAGCAAGGTTGGCCTCAAGGAGGCTGCTGACAGAAAAGTAAGGGAATATTCCAGAGGCATGCGGCAGCGTCTCGGCGTAGCCGATGTGCTTTTAAAGGATCCGGAAGTAGTATTTCTTGATGAGCCTACTTTAGGTCTTGACCCGGAGGGTACTGCAGAACTTTTGGAAATTATAAAAGAGCTTGGCAAAAAAGAAGGTAAAACCGTTTTAATATCTTCCCATCTCCTTCATCAGGTACAGGCTATTTGCGATAGAGTAGGAATTTTTGTAAAGGGCAAGCTTGTTGCGTCAGGCACTATTTCTGAGCTTGCTCAAAAAATAGGCGGCGAGCGGGCTGTGGAAATCAAGGCAACTCCTCTGGAAGATTTTCCCTATGATGCGATAAGCGCTATGCCGGGTGTGGATTCCGTCAGTGTTCAGGATGATATGATTATTATCGATGGTGTAGGAGAAGAACTTGCTCCTAAAATAGTAAAAGCACTTGTTGAGCGCGGCATGAATATTTATCATGTTAAAGTACGAGGCTCAGACCTTGACGACATCTATCGTCGGTATTTTCAGGAAGAAGGTGCAAAAAATGATAAGTAAATTGAAAAACATTTTTGGAATTAATACTTCCGAATCAACTTCCAAGGAAATCCTCGGCGGAATAGATGTAGTATTTTTCAAGGAGCTGGCCGATCAGCTTTCTAGCATAAGATATATTATTTTGTTTGCGCTGATTACTCTTACGGGTGTAGTTTCTTTTTATTCTGCAATATCTAATATAGGGACGCTGACTGAGGATTCGGGAACAAATTTTATTCTTATTCGCTTATTTACAACTTCAGGCACCTCGCTGCCTTCTTTTACATGGTTTTTGTCACTGCTCGGCCCGCTCCTGGGACTTTCTATGGGTTTTGATGCCATAAACGCCGAACAGTCTAACGGAACACTCACAAGGCTGCTGGCACAGCCCATATACCGAGATGATGTTATCAACGGAAAGTTTTTTGCACGGCTTTTTATACTGACTTTAATGACCTTTGCTCTAGGTGGATTTGTGGCAGGTATGGGTATTGTGCTGACAGGAGTCGCGCCGGAAGGGGAGGAAGTTGTAAGGCTTATAATATATTTGCTATTAAGTGTAGTTTATATGGCTTTTTGGGTTGCGCTTTCAATGTTGTTTTCTGTTATTTTCCGGCAGACTGCAACTTCAGCTCTTTCTACTATTGCATTATGGCTGTTTTTTACCATATTTCTTCCTATATTTGCAGGCATGGTGGCAGATACTTTATTTCCTGTAACCGATAAAGCAGATGTGCTGACTCAGCTTTATAATATAAAATTGTCCCAAGGGATAAGCAGGCTTTCTCCTTCAACACTTTACAGCGAAGCTGCGGTTACTATTCTTTCTCCAAATGTCAGAACATTAGGACCCGTCCTCCTAGAGCAGGCATACGGCGCCGTACCCGGCTCATTGCCTCTTGGCCAGAGCCTGCTTTTGATATGGCCACATCTTACAGGCCTTATAGCGGGAACAATGATCATCTTCGGGATAACTTATACACTTTTCATGCGTCAGGAAATACGAGCTTAAAGTTAACTAAAACATCATCGAAGGTGCAAATAGTAATGGCCATCCCTTCAAGCAGATAGGGATGGCCTATTATGCATTCTTAAGGCACTTTACTTTTTGAAAGTAAAGCATCTTGCCGAGATTTTATTGCTTCAATAATCAGCGTATTATTGGTTTAAGCCCTCTATTCTTTACTTCGGCTTATAATTATTAAGACATAGACACTTATAATTATAAGCATAATGAAGAAAATCAAATATATTACAAATTGTGGGTTATCTTGCAATCTTGTTTTTTCGGTAGGAGAGCTTTGAGCAGTTTTTTCTTTCGGCGCTTGTGATGGTTTTACGAAATAAGCAGTATAAATATCTCCGTCGCTGTCGATTACCGCAGCATCCCCTTTAAGTTTTAAATTAAACGTAAAGTCTTTAAGATACATTTCGGCTGCTGTCAAATTTTCTTCTTTTGGCGCCGTTATAACCATTAAAGGGGGAGGTCGTCAACTGGATGGATGCAAGATTTTTATTATAGCCTTCAATCAACGCCATCTTGGGGCTAGACTCAAATTTTTCAAACTTGCCGTCAAACTTTATATAGAGTTTATCATTTAAGTCTTTAATAGCAGCATTGTCTTTCGGTGTTCCTATCACTATTATATTGGCATCTGTCGCCGCAAGTTCTGCACCTTTGACTGCTGACAAATTTTTTACATCTTTTATATTATGTCCCATGAAAGCCACTATGTTCGAAGCCATCGTCAGATATTGTTTATCTATTTTATCCGGCAGTACAAGCAAAGTATCATCCAATGATCCGTTTTTTATAAAAATATCCGGATAATACTCAAGATATCTTCCTTCGGCTATTTCTCGGGGAAAGTTAAATGTTGTATCTTTGGATATTAGTGCCCATATTTCTCCGTATCTAAGATTTTTACAGTCAAATCCGTAGGGCTCGAGATAAAAGACTACTTTAAGTTCTAACAAATCGCTGTCTCTAAGCTCTGCGGGAATTTTTACTTTAATCTCGTCTTCCTCAGCTCCCTTTTCGCTTAGGAGCTTACTGGCCAGCGGAATATTGTTAAGGTAAACCGTTACAGATGATTTGTCAAAATCTAATGCGCCTGTATACCTTAAAGGAATATTTATAAAGGAATCCTCTTTTAGCTGGCAATTTTTAGGTAAATTTATCGAAAATGTTGCTTGCTGATAAAATATGCCTTTGATTACCGTATCTTCATAACCCAAATCTTTCAGTGTTATAATATCAGAATTTTTCTCAGCGGCCTTCTCTTCCTCAATTTTTGAAGATATAAGTTGAGTATTTGTTTTCATTTGCAAGACAATATTGTCTAAAGTCAATGATCGGGCGGCTTCAAGCAGCATCTCATCGTTGTCTGAGAGAATATATAGTATACGTTTTGCTTCATCTATAGGGAGTTTAACTTCTTTTATAATTGCTGCATTTTTTAAATCCGGTAAAGTGCCCCTTATAGGATCAAAGATTTCATTTTCTGTATCGGAAGAATTTCCTATTACTATAAAATTAGCGTCTTTGCTAATGCTTTTTATATCCGTATAGCACTCAACTTTAATATCCGTATTGCTATAAGGAATTCTTTTTCCAAAATCTGCTGCAATCGTCAATGCAGCTGTTATTTGAGCGTTATTAGGATTATCCGGCACCACTATTATACAATCTACCGGCTGATCATCCGAGACTTTCAGATAAGGATACGGATAATTATTTACACCGAAAGTGTCAGGTATTCCTTCATACTCAATATGTATATAGGACTCCTTGCAAACCGTGAGCCAATTAGCAGGATTAACATAATCCATGCAAGGTTCTTCAGTAATTCTATGATATGTAGAAAGCTTTATCGTATTATATCCTTTTACAATTTTGTCTTTTGGAAGAAGTATCTTTTCTGCAGCTTGATAATTGTCTTTATCGCTTAAAGCAAAGCTTTTAATCGGCACATCATTTAGGAGAACGGTTAAAGTAGAATTTTTATAGTTTTTAATTTGGCTTTGATTAAATACAAGTTCAAAAAAGCAATTATCATTTAACTGCCAGTTTTCATCGATAAAGAAAAACAGGCTGTGGCTTCCGAATATGCCTTTTATAGTAACGTCCTCCGGGATAAAGATATTTTTAACTTGACTTTTTTCATTTTTCATAGTTTTAGAGACTTCAAGGGAGGCAGCGGATGCAGGTGAAAGAGATGTTGTTTTAGGCAAAGTAGGAGCAGTAGATTTTTGGGTGAGAATTAGAGTCTCAAAGCCTAAAGCTTCAAGCTGCTTTGCTGCTGATTCAGCTGTTTTTCTTTCCTTGTAGTTTCCCACATACAAGCGTGTTCCCCCGGCTACAGCAAATTTATAGACCGGAAATCCTTTTGCTTTTAGGAGGTTGTAACTTTCCATAAGTATAGTCGCATCTTTATAAAAACCTGCTTGAACAACATAATATGTATTTTGAGCAGATACTGATTGAGCAAACGCAAAACTACTATTTAATACTATGAAAAATACAGCTATTACGCATATCAGTTTCTTCATGGCAGCCTCCTAAAATCTTTCAGTTTTGTACCAGGTATGCTCTCTTTTAAAAATAGCATCTTTAAAATAAGAGTATATACCGGAAATACACACCATAATCCAACACTGACAATAAGTAAGATACATTATCACAATAAGAAAAAAGTTGCTCAAATTGTATTCGCCTTTTTCCATTGTAAGGTTTATGCTTATCTCAAGGATAAAAAGTATATAAGCAAGCATCCAAATTACCAAAAAATTCCCCGGAAGTGAAATTTTAGCGATGCCAAAAAGACCTAAAATAAATACAGCATCTGAGAATATTACCGCAAAAAAGAACAGAAAACTCTCTAAAAACATATATAGAAGATCAATAAGTATGGGTCCCGAGCATTTAGGAAGCGGGAACAAATATTTATTTACAACATATATATTGCCCTTTACCCATCTAGTTCTCTGCTTAAACCAGACTTTGAACGTTTCCGGTTCTTGTTCCCACGATACAGCTCTCGGCATAAAAGCTATTTTAAAACCATTGCCATAGACTCTTATTGAAAGTTCAGTATCTTCAGCTATTGCTTTTGTATCCCAACCGCCCAGCTTTTCTAATAAATCTTTTCTTATTATAAAATTAGTTCCGGGCAAAAGACATATGCCAAATTTTTTCCACCTGCCTCCTTGCATCATCCACTGAAAGCTAAGTGTTTCTATATTTATGAATCTGGTTAAAATATTTGCATCCTTATTTCGAGTTCTAAATTTTCCGATTACTGCCCCATATTCTTTCGAATTTATAATCTCATAGACTAGATAGCGAAGCGACATAACTTCTGGTGTATTATCCGCATCATAAACTACAACATATTCTCCTGTTGCATATCGTAATCCTATATTTAGTGCATTTGCCTTTCCTTTGCCTCCCGTCCTTGCATCAGTCGTTATTATCTGTATATTTTCGTTGGGATATTTTGACTTAATTTCTTCAAGAATAACACCTGTCTCGTCCTTTGAATTATCATTTATTACAATCAACTGACGTTTATCTTTTGGGTAATCCATCTTCAGGATTGCTAAAATTGATCTTTCAATAACCTTTTCTTCATTATGAGCCGGCACTAAGATGGAAACCATGGGGTAATTATTTATGCCTTTAATAATATCAATTTTTCTCTCTTCGATTTCCTTAAAAAAACTATGTCCCGCAAAAGCAAGCCATGCATTAAAAAGTAATAAAATCCAAATTGAAAAAAGTGAATACATAAAAATATAGTCTACTGTTTTTAGCAATAATATTACCTCATTCTTTGAATAAATATTCTTTGGCTTTTCTTCTTCTATCTAAAAATATGTAAAGTAGCCTAAGGCAAATTGTAGTTACTAAAATCAGTAATACAATAAATATTCTCCTAAAAATCCTGATTAATAAAGGTTCTTTTAAGGTTTTGACTTGCTCAATTTGAATATTCCCGCTTTGTGAACTGATTATGTAGTTTGCACCTTTTACCCAATTGTTCTCTTGTTTTAAATCAAGAAAATCTATGCCGCGTTTTTTAATTTCAACAATTATAGGTTCGAGTAATTTAGGATCGAGGTATGAATGAAAGTAAAAACCGGCAGTATAATCTCTTACTATAGCAACTTTTTCTAATTCTTCAAAAATATGTTCTTTATACAGTAAATCATCAGGGTCTACGTAACCCAAGTTTTCAGGAATCAAGTTATTATACAAAGATGAATAATGCAAGGTATAAGGATAAGGAGTTGTGGTATATCCTCTGTCAGACGTCTGTAAATGGCCTATGATTGTAGAAAAATACCTCTTGAGGTTTTTATAAGCTTCACTTGACGCTGCATAGTGAGGCGCTTCAAAAGCTATAGGTCCAATTCCAACCTCTGTGCATTCGTCAATTGCTGCATTTATTCTTTCGTCTACCCATTTTTTCATATCTACAGGCAGCGGCTGATCTTTTTCCCCATCCCAGAATTCAAAACCTTCCCCGGGCATATCTTTATGAATCTGATGGGTATAGCCGTGAAGGACGATAGAGCCCCCGGAATCTTGCATATATTTTATGCAGTCAGCAAATCTCTTATTATCTTTTAAATCAAATATATTTTTAGTTTTAAAATCATAAAAAGAGGGGATAAGAGCAACCATATAAGGTACATTTTCCCGTTGAAGATAATCCGCTATTTTATAAAGGTTTTCAATAGATCTTTCTGCGTGAACATCTTCAATTCTGACGTAGATTTTAGGACTTGAAGTATCGTGATATTCTTCAAAAAAGTCATGAAGAACATCAGCTAAAATATAAAACAATACACCTTGTGTATCAAGACATGAAACATACCATAAATTCGAAAGTCTTACTATATATGGATATAAACTCTGTTCATCGCTTACAGTGCTGAAAACCTGGCCGGCATCATTTTTTAAGATTATCTCTTGAAAAAACCGCTCTGTTTTTAATATAAATTCTCTGTCTTTGTACTTAACTTTTACGGGCTTAAGATTATTGCCCTTGAATTCTACTCCTTCCATGGGATTATATCGGAGTAGAGATTGTATCCCCTTTCCAATAAAAAGAAATGGTTTTTTATAGTCTGTTATATCTTTTAACAAATCATTTTTTAACTTCTCGTCAGAAATGCCTATATAAAATGTGCAATCATATCTTTGCATCATTCCCGCTTTATAAGACGAAGCCATTATTTCTTCTGTATTCACATTAAAATGGTAAAGCAGGTTAACAATAGCTGTTACTTCATCTGCTTTAAATCCAAAATAATTTCTTCTGTCGTAAATTATAAGGACATTCTTTGTAGAGCTGCCATCTTTTGCCATTTCTTGGGCCATAACCGGTTTTCCAGCAGATACAGTAAAAAAAACGGCTACCAAAATTATTGATACGAAATAGCAAATCTTACTTTTACACATCATATTCCAGCTCTTTTTCTAATTTATGTTTTATTTCAAATACATCGCTAGTTTTTTGATCATACTCCAAAATTCCGATTTTAAAATTGAAATTGAGTTTTTCCTCTTTCTTGCCTGAATTTAATGTTATGGCACTTAAGTTCGTACGTATTCTATTTTTTATAACTTCTGCACCATTTTTGTTGGTATTTGGCAGGATAAAAGCAAAAGTGTCATCTTCTAATCGGTACTTTTTATCTTCTGCTCTTAAGGTTTCTTCTATATTTTTTACCATAAGCATTATGATTTCATTAGTTTTACTTTTGCCATATATATCTATAAGTTCCTTAAAAAACATGATCTTTACGATCATCATTGACAAATCGAAACCATGTCTTCTGGCCCGCCGCATCTCTTCAGAGAGATCTTCGTAAAATTTCTGTTTATTGCCCAGTCCCGTCAGGTTATCAACCCTTACAAGAGCTTGAATATTTTTTCTTAATTCTTGTATTGATTTATTTGAATCATTAATGCCTTCTCCCAATTGGCTGGAAGTATATGCAACTATGGGAAAAACTAAAAGCCAAAAATAGTCCGTTAAAAAGGTAAAATTGAAAACTCCAGCAAAAATTGCCTGGTATAAGATATAGCTGCCATAAGCAAGCACTAGAAACAGCGCACCAAAAAGCGCCATGACCAAATCCGTGGAAAACGACCATAACGCAAGGAAAAATGTGGCAGAAAGCAGTATGTAATTTTTTTGGCCTATCATGTCAGGTTTTAAGAAAAACAATGAAATTAGGATGAAAAATTCTAAAATTAGGAGCATAAAAAATGCCTTGGTTTTTTTAGGCAAATTGTTCACTTTGCACCTCCGACCCCCTGAAGAGCCAATAATGCTTGTAAATTGTCAAATGAATAAACTTCTAATGTTTTGGCATCTCCAAATGCGCCATAAATAGGGCTTGATGCATCGGTAACTTGAAACATTAAAAGTTTCTCTTTCATCAGTTTATAAAGTTCTTCATCCTCTATATTCACCGCAATCCTGCAGGCTATAGCGTAGGAAGCCGGTGACTCTAAGGAAGAAGCCGGCATTGCTGAACTTATATAGTACTCGTTAAAGAGTGCATTACCTGTCTTCATCTGGCTTTTAAGCCACTTTACAGCCGCCTGGGGGCATAAATCTACCTCGCTTAGGTGAAGCAAGGTGTTTAGATAATCTATCATATTAATCTTGTTTTCCGTACTATAACTCTTTGTTTTGTAATTATAAGATTTTCTAAAAAATGGCACATTTTCTGATACAAAAGCATTATTTATAATGTTTAAACCCTTTTTAAATGCATTTTCCCAAGTATCGTCTTTTTGAGCTAAAATCTTCATAGTATAAAGGTCTATGTAGGAAATAGTTATGGTATTGGCCTTTATTTTGCTTTCTCCGTCGTAGAAATCTACAAGTCCGTCCTTTGCAAGTTCATACTTTTTGGCTCTACGCACCAGTTTATTTGCAAAGCAGTTATATTTTCTGTCTCCCCATCGGTCATCAGCGTAAATAAGGGCTCGAATTATCCTAAGATCATCTATTGATGCTGAGCTTTTTGTCAGCATTTCACCTTTTGCCCCCATCCTCCACGCTATAACTCCATTATCTAAAACCATACCGCGGACTATATTAAAATGTTCATCAAAAAGATCCTTATTGCCGCCCAAAACTGCATACAGCATAATAAGACCTTCAGATTCCGATAGTATCTGGTGTCCTGTTGCTGTTTCATTTATCTTATCATCATATAAAAAATTAGTAAAGATTCCTGTTTTTCCAGACAAGGATGCTTTAATGAAGTTAAGGCACAAAGCCTCCTCCGGTTGCGCAGGAAGTTTTTTCCATTTTATATCAAGATCCTTATAATGTTTTTTTAAGCATAAAGTATAATAAGAGTATGATATTAAGCATAAAACAATTATAGTAATAACCGCTGTAATTTGTCTTGTGTGATTTGTTCTTAGCATTCTTTTCACCTATGTGTCTTAGAGCACATAGAGTATATAGAGTATATAGAGTATAGAGGGACAGGGGTGGGGCAGGACAGAACACCAGCACAGAGACCAGCTAACTAAAGTCAAGTCATTTTTTAAAAATAAATTCTAAGAAAAATAGGTATAACAAAGAAGCCTTTAAAAATAACAAACATTTT
>NZ_MPPE01000007.1:0-38889 GCF_001896645.1 Tepidanaerobacter sp. EBM-49 | reverse complement strand
TGGGTCCTGAATTTTGAAAGCAGGCTTTTATCCGGAAGGGCATCTTCAGGATTGAGGCCTAAAAAATACAGGTAGGCAAGGTTTAAGCTTGCTTCCTCTATTACTCTTTCATCCGAAAGGTTATATAAATGCTGCAAGAAAAGCAGCTTGCACATCATTTCCGGTTCTTTTGCAGGACGGCCAAACTCTTTGCAATAGCTGCCTTTTAGCAGTTCGTTGATAAAAGAAAAATCAACTACTGAATCTATCCTTTTTAGTATGTGATTTTCCGGAATTTTGTCGTACAGCAATGAATGAAAACTCAGTTGCTTTGGCTTAAGTCGAAGCATTAGAAAAACCCCTTTTGATTGGTATTTGATCATACTTATATTATACCATGAATAAGGGGTTTTTGGTACCTTAAAGCCAGATATTTCAAGGCTTTTAATCATTTTCTTGTGTTTAATTTTAGAATCAGATTTCTTTTATGGGGGACTTTTTCAGTGGTCTCGAACCGTCCCTCTGTGCACTTCTAACTCCCGTCTTGCATCTTGATGGGTTATAGTGTATAATTATTATCAAGCTAATAAGCTCTCTAAACTAATTTAGTCATTCAAAAAATTTTATAATTAAAAAACAAGTACAATGTAGTATTTGTTTTTTATGTAAAAGGCAACGTTGCCCTTATATCTACGCTTTTAAAAGCGTGGGTTTAAGGGCTATTTTTTTAAATAAGGGGCGATTTTATGGTAAATTGGAGAGGAAGTTTTTGTGTTCCGACAAGGATACATTATGGGTTAGGCTCTCTAGAGGTATTAGCTCAAATAGGTATCAAAAATGCATTGATTGTTTCAGACCCCTTTTTAGTAAAATCAGGAATGATAAAGAACGTAACAGAACAATTAGATAAGGCAAATATTAGCTATACAATCTTTAGCGATGTAGTTCCTGATCCTACCGTTGCGGTAGTTGTAAGTGGAGTTGCAGCAGCGCAGAAGATTTTGCCTGAAACCATTATTGCTTTCGGCGGAGGTTCTGCCATAGACACTGCCAAGGGCATACTCTATTTTTATGCTTGTATTAATGAGGAAAAAAATGAAGAGTCTAAGCCCAGGCTGATTGTAATACCGACTACCAGCGGCACAGGCTCAGAAGTTACTGATTTTGCAGTAATTACAGACGAGAAAGCAAAAGCCAAAATTCCTTTAAGAGATAAAAAATTAATGCCAAATCATGCGATTTTAGACGCAAATCTTGTGCGTTCATTACCCCCTACAGTAACGGCAGATACAGGGATAGATGTCTTGACTCACGCCATAGAAGCTTATGTCTCCACCCTGGCATCGGATTTTACAGATGCACTTGCCGAAAAAGCCATAAGAATAGTTTTTGATTATCTGCCGAAGTCTTATCAAAATGGCAATGATGATGAAGCAAGAGTCAGGATGCATGATGCCTCAACTCTGGCAGGTATGGCCTTTACTCACACGTCCCTAGGCATAAATCACAGCATGGCCCATGCCTTAGGAGGAAGATTTCACATACCTCATGGCAGAGCAAATGGCATACTTCTTCCTTATGTCATAGATTACAACAGCAAAGAAGAAAAAGCCGCTGCAAGATATGCCGAGATATCCAGACTTTTAGGACTAAACTATATGTCAGATATATACGCTGCAAAAGAGCTCAGAAATATGGTTATAAAGCTTAAAGAAAATCTAGAAATGCCGTCGTGTTTTAAGGAAACCGGAATTCCTGAAGCAGATTTTTTAGCCAGCATAGAAGCTCTTGCGGCAACAGCTATGAGGGATTCTTGCACGCAAACAAACCCCAGGGTGCCAACCCAAGAGGATTTAGAAAAACTTTTTAAGAAAGCCTATTACGGAAATTAATTTGGCGCACATGAGGCAGATTTACCCGCAAGGTAACCAGAAGACCAAGCCCACTGTAAATTAAAGCCGCCGCAGGCGCCGTCTATGTCGATTATTTCACCGCAAAAGTAAAGACCTTTTACAAGCGTGGATTCCAATGTGTATGGATTGATAGTTGTTGTATCCACGCCGCCTGCCGTGACCTGAGCGCTGGGCCAGGATCTGGTGCCTGTAATTTTAAATCTCCAATCCGTTAAAATTTTTGCGATTTTAGCCCTTTCTGCCGTAGAAACATTGCAGACGGGCTTTTTTATTTCACCAATCCCTGCCTGCCTTAATATAACAGGTATCAGCCGCTTATTTATAAAGCCCACAAGACTAAAATCAAGAGGTTTTTCAGGCATATTGCGAAAACGTTTTGCAAGAAACTCATCTAATTCATTTTCACTCATATCATCTATTATTGAAACCTTAAGCACAGCTTCCTTTTTTGCATTTATTAATTCCCCTGCCTTACGGCTAATCTGCAAAATAGGAGGACCGGAGATGCCGTAATTTGCAAAAAGTATGTCACCGCTGTCTTTTATAAAACCTTTGCTGCCTTCCATAACTTCGGCCGTTCCTACAAATTTCACCCCTTCAATCTGTTTAAAAAAATCCCCTTCAAGTTTTAGCTGCACGAGGGCGGGAAATATATCAACTACAGAGTGGCCTAATTTTTTAGCAATCTCAAATCCATTTCCGTCTGAACCGGAAGAAGGCATGGCTTTACCACCGCAGGCAAGTATTACTTTGCTTGCTTCTAAAATTCGCCCATCTTCAAGCCGGAGCATAAAGCCTCGCTTTGTTTTCTTTATGTCTTTGACAAAAGTATTGCATATGACATTTACGCCTGCTCGATTCAGCTCATATAAAAGGACGTCTAAAACGCTTGAAGCTTGATCAGACATAGGAAATACCTTTCCTGCGTCTTCGATGCGGGGAACAATACCTAATTTTTCAAAAAAGCCCATGGTTTGCTGTACATTAAAAGCCGACAGTGCGCCATAAGCAAATTCCGGGTTTTTGCCATGATAATATTTTATATCTGTATTTACATTAGTGTAGTTACACCTTCCGTTGCCCGTAGCAAGGATTTTCTTGCCTATTCGCGGATTGCGTTCCAATATAGTAACATTTGCGCCGCTGTAGCGAGCTGAAAGGGCTGCCAATATGCCGGAAGCTCCGCCCCCTACAACATATATTTTTGCTGTATCTGTTTTGGACAATGATTTTCTCTCCTTTATGGTAGCATAATAAATATTTAGAAATACTCATTGACAGCGAAAAAAAATAATAGTATAATAAAATCAAGCTAGAAGAAAGCGTTTAGGCACGCCTATGTTCCTTGTAAAGCTGAATAAACTTTAGGATAAAAGTAAATTCTTCGGTACTGCAGTCGGCCAAAAGTTCAAGAGCTGACCGGACCCGAGGATCGTTTAAGAGTTCCCTTATTTCAGGATTCATAGATTTCAATGTAGACGTAAGCTCATCATCCTCTGAAACAAAAAAGCACGGCGAAAGGGAAAGCGCTGCAGCGATTTTTTCTAGAGTTTTAATAGAAGGCTCTACCTTTCCGCTTTCAATCTGGCCTATAAGACCGGTAGATACCCCGGCTTTCTCTGCAAGCTGTGCTTGGGTGATATTTCGCTCCCGCCGTATCTTTTTTATCTTGTAGCCGACAAAACTGGTGGAAGCCATGAGAAGTTCCGGTTCTACATCTAAAGCGGCGGCTATATTCTTCAAAGTAGAAAGCGCCGGCATTACCTTGCTGTTTTCAATTTGGCAAAGATAGCTTGGCGAGATATTGGCCTTTTCAGCAAGCTCGCTAAGAGACATGCCTTTTTCCTCTCGAATAATAGAAATCTTTGCTCCAAGTCCGCTGGTATTTGCCGGACTGGTTGGAGAAAGAAGTGCATCACGAGAAATATTCAAGGCTTGCGAGATTTTTTCAAGGGTTTCCAATGAAGGCTGTTTCTTGCCTCGTTCAACTTCACTAAGGTAAGAAACTGAAAGACCCGTCTGCCGGGCCAAATCTTCTAATGTCATATTTCGCTTTTGACGAAGGCTCCGAATAATTTTGCTCTCTATCATAAAAACTGCATCCTTCCATAATAATTTAAAAATATAAAAATAATATTACACTAAACCTTTAAGGGGTTTTCGCAAAATATAAATTATACTATAATAGTAGTATAGTATAACCACAAAAACAGGTCAAGAAAAATAAAATAGTTTCCAAAGGAGGAAATTTAAATGAAACCTATAGTTGTTACAGACGATAATTTTGAAAGTGAAGTCCTTCAAGCAAAAGGTAAGGTGCTAGTAGATTTTTGGGCAGCTTGGTGTGGCCCTTGCCGCATGATGAGTCCTGTTATTGAGGAGATAGCCGCAGAATATCCCGGAATTAAAGTCTGCAAATTAAACGTAGACGAAAATCCCAATACCGCTTCAAAATTTGGAATCATGAGCATACCCACACTGATACTTTTTGAAGACGGAAAGGTAGCTAAAAAATTAATAGGATTTAGACCAAAACAAGAATTAGTAGCTGAAATAGGACTATAGATAAAAACCAAAAGACCAGCCGTCCAAGCGTTTATGCTTAGGTATGGCTGGTCTTTTTATAAGCGGTTATTAATTCAAGCCCCTGGCTTCTTTAAGGATTTTTACCACTTCATCCTTTTTTAGAACTTTGCCAAAGGAGACAACTTTGCCGTCTACTACAAGAGCGGGTGTGCTCATTACTCCATAAGATGCTATCTTACTAAAATCTGTAACATGGTCGATTTTATCATCCATGCCCAACTCGGCCAAGGCTTGCCGCGCAGCTTCTTCTAATGCATTGCACTTTTTACATCCTGAGCCAAGTATCTTGATGCCGCCTTCAGTCTTTTTCTCCTCAGCTATTTTCGTGTTTTCATCGCTGCAATCACAGTTGCAGCAGCAGGGTTCAATTTCCTCTTTTTTCTTTCCAAAAAGTTCCATAATATTCCCTCCACCTTTTATATAAATATATATTGAAATATATTAAAGATATATCCGACTAAAATAATGCCAAAAGTACAAATCCCTATAAAAACTGTCAACAATCTGGGTTTTATAGCCTTGCGCAGCATTATCATGGAAGGTAGGCTCAGTGTAGTTACCCCCATCATAAAAGACAGCACTGTTCCAAGCTGCGCTCCCTTATAAAGCAGTGCTTCTGCGATAGGTATGGTGCCAAAGAT
Source organism: Tepidanaerobacter sp. EBM-49 (assembly GCF_001896645.1). Classification (NCBI taxonomy): domain Bacteria; kingdom Bacillati; phylum Bacillota; class Clostridia; order Thermosediminibacterales; family Tepidanaerobacteraceae; genus Tepidanaerobacter; species Tepidanaerobacter sp. EBM-49. Next base: position 33,770 of record NZ_MPPE01000007.1, on the reverse strand, counting down.
ATCCGCATATATTGGCACTCCTATCAATGTTGCTATAATTACGCCAAAAGGATTGTTATCGCCCAGTATATTTTCTATAAAGCTTTCAGGTATCCAGTTGTGAATAATTGAACCTATGCCTACTCCAACTAAAATATAAGGAAAAACTCTTTTAAATGTGCTCGAAACTTGCTCTCTTGCATATAGCAGCCGCTGGCTTTGAGTCAAATCAGGAGATTCAATGTCTACTCTGCCGGCCTTTACAATAAACTCTTCAATATACTTTTCCATTTGCAGCTTTTCTATGAGCGTGCCGCCTGCCACAGCGACAACAAGACCTAGAACCACATAAGCAAGGGCGATTTTTGTTCCAAAGATACTCATCAGCAACACAAGACTGCCCAAGTCCACCATGGGAGACGAGATCAAAAAAGAGAACGTAACACCCAGCGAAAGACCTGCGCTTGTAAAACCAATGAACAGCGGAATAGATGAACAACTGCAAAAGGGCGTTACCGTCCCTAGAAGTGCCGCCATACAATTTGCCCATATGCCGCTGAATTTTCCCATAATCTTTTTACTGCGTTCCGGAGGAAAATAACTTTGTATATAGGAAATTATAAAAATAAGGATACACAAGAGAAAAGTAATCTTTAATGTGTCATACAAGAAAAACTGAAGACTGCCGCCTACTTTGCTTTCTATATCCAATCCGAGCCTTACTAATATATTTCCAATCAATGTATTTAGCCACTTAAGGCCCAGGACCTGATTTTGAATAAAATTCCATGCCATCAGCATCTGCACTCCTTACTGCTTTTGCAACAAGACAGAGATGCAATATAGCTTTGAAAATCGTAGAATGTATCACAGTTTAGAGAATAATAGCACCACTTTCCTTCGCGACGGGCATTTACAAGGCCTGAGTCGCAAAGCACCTTCATATGGTGGGATAGCGTAGGCTGCGTAATATCAAACTTTTCCAGTAGTTTGCATGCACATTTTTCGCCATCTGAGAGCATCTCTACTATCTGCAGGCGGTTAAAGTCCCCAAGGGCTTTACATATTAAAGCAGCATCTTTTTCTTCCATGAATTACACCTCATATTGATTGATATCTATCTAATAAGGTAATACATATATAGATATTTGTCAATATGTTTGCGAGTTGCGAATATCGTCAGCTAAATGCAAAAACCTTTATAAATAATTGTAAGCAAGAAGCGTGTATATTAAGTTATGTTCATAGACTGTCTTCTGATTGAGAAAATCTTCACAAAATCGAGAAAATCGCAGATATATCGTTAAAAATTAAACAAACTGTAGCAGAATGGATATATTTAAAGGTGGTTGCATTTTGTATAATTGACATACAAGTTATATAATAAATACAGAGAATGTGAAAACAATCACAAGGAGGTATTATTATGTGGGAGCTTACCGTAAATCCTAATAAAGTTTTTGAGCTAAGATGTAAGAACACAACATATTTTGGAGTTGGAGCAATCCACAAGATTGCTGATATCTTAGATAACTTTAAAGAACATAAAATAACTAAGATTTTGTTTGTCACCGGAAAAGGTTCTTATAAAGTTAGCGGAGCATGGGATATAGTAAAACCGGCATTAGATGAGAGAGGTTTTGAATACAAATTATATGACAAAGTAGGCCCTAATCCAACAGTAGATATGATTGATGAGGCGACAAAGCTAGGCAGAGAAATGGGAGCTGAAGCCATAATCAGTATCGGCGGCGGCAGTCCTGCCGACACAGCAAAAAGCGTATCAGTTCTATTAAAATATACCGATAAAGATGCAAGACAGCTCTACACTCTAGAATTTGTTCCGGAAGAATCTGTTCCGCTTGTTGTGATAAACTTGACCCATGGCACAGGGACAGAAGTCGATAGATTTGCCGTTGCAACTATTCCCGAGAAAAACTATAAACCGGCTATCGCTTATGAATGTCTGTATCCAAGGTTTGCTATAGATGATCCTGCTTTAATGAAGAATCTTTCAAGAACTCAGACCATAGCAGTTACAGTAGATGCCGTAAACCATGTTATAGAAGCAGCTACTACGAAAGCAGCCTCGCCTTATAGTATTTTAACAGCTAAAGAGACCATAAGGCTTGTGGCAAGATACTTACCTATTGTATTAAAAGATCCGGAAAATTTAACAGCTCGCTATTATTTACTATACGCATCACTTCTTGCAGGAATTTCGTTTGATAACGGATTGCTGCATTTGACACATGCGTTAGAGCATCCGCTTAGTGCTGTAAAAGGCGATCTTTCCCATGGATTAGGTCTGGGCGCTATCTTGCCGGCAGTAATTGAGACAATTTATCCTGTAGAAAGTGAAGTGCTGGCTGATATATTATACCCAATAGTTCCTGATTTACAAGGACTCCCGGCTGAGGCAGAGTATGCTGCTTGCAGGTTCGAAGAATGGCTGTTCTCGGTAGGCTGCACCGAGAAACTATCGGATCTTGGATTTACTGAAGAGGATATACCTAAATTAGTAGAACTTGTAAAAACAACACCATCATTAGACGGCCTTTGCGCTATGTCTCCTGTTCCTGCTACCGATAAAGTTATAACCGATATCTTTACTAAATCATTAACCCCCATGCATGCCTAGTGACAATCTAGCACTTAGAAATACCCTCGGAAACGGGGGTATTTTTTTGCAATTCTGGTGAAATAGTTATTCGGTCGATACGGATTATGTATCTATTGACACTCTTTACCTTCTACCTTATAATGTAAGTTACAAATGCAAATCCTTTGCAATTAGAAAAGGTTATTAAAACCAAACTCCAGGGAGGAAAGCCTGTTGAAGAAAACAAAAACTATTTTAGTATTATTTTTAGCTGTATGTCTTGCGGCTTTTGCAGCAGGATGCGCCAAAAACGAAGATGTAGAAGAAGTAGAACCGGAAGATCAAGCAAACCTTAAAATTTACACTACATTTTATCCTATTTACGATTTTACCGAGAAAATTGTAGGCGATAACGCCAATGTGGAAAATCTCATTCCTACAGGGGTTGAACCTCATGACTATGAACTTTCTCCAAAACAGATGGCGAAGATTTACGACGGCGATATTTTCATATATTTAGGCGAAAGCATGGAGCCTTGGGCTGCAAAAATTGCAGAAGATTTAAGTAAGAATGGCGTAAAGGTGCTGGAAGTCGGTACAGATCTTATAGAAAACAATGATCCCCATATATGGCTTGACCCTGTTTTAGCAAAGGAAATGGCACAAAAGATTTTTGAAGTAATTGCCGCAGAAGACCCCGAACATGAAGAAATATACAAAGAAAATCTTGAAGCTCTTTTAAAAAAATTTGATGAACTTGATAAAGAACTGCTTGAAGTAACATCAAAAAGCTCAAAAAAGGATGTTGTTACTTCTCATGGGTTTTTAGATTATATGGCGAAAAGATACGGCTTTAATCAAATATCTATAGCAGGCCTTTCGCCTCAAGATGAACCATCGCCTAAAAAGATAGCTGAGATTGCGGATATATGTAAATCGAAGAATATAAAGTATATTTTAGTAGAAAAAGGTTCATCCTCAAAACTACCTGAAACAGTAGCAAATGAAATAGGGGCACAGATTTTAACTATAAATCCCTTAGAAACACTGTGGCCTGATGAAATAAAGGCAGGAGAAGATTATTTTTCCATTATGGAAAAAAATTTAGAGATTTTAAGGCAGGCGTTAGAATATGAAGGGCAGTAATGCTTCATGCATCGATTCTTGCGGCAAATTAAAAGCAAAAGCCGGTGACGAAATGGAAAGAAAGTTAGAGATAGATAAATCTGCCGATGTAATAAGGCTTGAAGGTGTTTCCTTTTCCTATAATGGCACACCGGTTTTGCGTAATATAAATTTATTAGTTGAAAAAGGTGAATTTCTTGCAATTCTCGGCCCCAATGGCTCGGCAAAGTCAACGCTGCTCAAAATCATGCTGGGCCTGCTTGTGCCCAAGGCCGGTGAAGCTAAGATATTCGGCCGGAAAATCAAAAATTTTAAAGAGTGGAATAAGATAGGCTATATATCCCAGCATGCATCAAATACCAATATTTCTTTTCCGGCAACGGTGATGGAAATCGTATCTTCCGGTTATTATCCGGGATTTGGAAAAATATTTAACAAAAGCAAGATAAAAGAAGCAGCCGAAGATGCTTTAAAAGAAGTGGGGATAAGCCATCTTGCAACTAAACTTTTAGGACATCTTTCGGGAGGACAAAGACAAAAGGTATTTCTTGCAAGAGCGCTTGTGAAAAAACCTGAAGCGCTTTTCTTAGATGAGCCTACTACCGGTATTGACGCAGCATCACAGCGGGAGTTTTATGAGCTCCTAGACAAATTTCATAAAGAAGGCGGAACGGTAATAATGGTAACCCACGAAGTTGACGCGGCACTGAGGCTTGCGGATAAAGTAGGCTACATGGAGGATGGCGAAATATCAGTATATGAAAATAATGACAGTCTTTCAAAAATTTTGGCCTATAGATTGCTTGGCAAAAGTGCAAGGAGAGGTATTTAAATGGATATGTTAAGTTTCGATTTTATGCAAAGAGCTTTTGCGGCAGGAATCATAATAGCGCTTTTAGCGTCGATTATGGGCGTTTTTATAGTATTAAGACGAATGTCCATGATAGGCGACAGCCTGTCCCATGCGGCTTTAGCCGGAGTTGCAGGGGCTATGCTTATAGGTATTAATACATCTTATGGAGCCCTGGCGTTTTCATGCATTGCGGCTTTTTTAATTGAGGCAATAAGGTCATCGTTTAATAAATATGCTGAGGTAGCTCTGGCAGTGGTGCTTTCCGGAGGGATGGGGCTTGCGGCGGTGCTTATAAGCCTTGGAAAATCATTTAATGCAGATCTTATGTCTTATTTATTCGGTAGTCTGGTAGCCGTTTCTTCGCAGGATCTGATAATTATTTCAATATTAGGTTCCTTCTTAATGTTTTCTATGGTATTATTATATAAAGAGCTTTTTGCTGTAACTTTTGATGAGGAGACGGCAAAACTTGCCGGAATCCCGGTAAAAGCTGTAAATATTTGTTTTACGCTTATGACAGCGGTGGTCGTGACGCTCTCGATCAGAATAGTGGGAGCTTTACTGATATCCGCTCTTATTGTTATACCTGCTGCTGTCAGCGTGCAGCTTGCCGGAAGTTTCAAATCGACGTTTTTTATATCTGCAGTAGTTGCAGTTTTTTCTGTGATAAGCGGCCTTTATATTTCTTTTTTATTTGATTTGGCTCCGGGCGGAACCATCGTTTTAATTGCTGCGGCTATTTTGATGGTTGTTCTTTTGGTTAAAAAATTAAAAGGAGCCTTAAACTAATGGATACTGAAGAGATACTGAAAAAGCAAAAATTAAAAGTAACACCGCAGCGTAAGGCTATAATACAAGTGCTTCAGAATTCCAGTTCAGTTTTAAGCGCTCAGGAGATATTTGCAGCAGTCATAGATGTAATGCCGAATGTTAATCTCTCGACAGTATATCGAAATATTGATGTGCTGCTCAAAAAAGGTGTTTTGTGTCGAATTACTTCTGAAAACGATAAAATTCTTTATGAACTTAGACGAGAGAAAGGCCACCATCACCATATTATTTGCAAAAAGTGCGGTGCGTCAATACCTATTGATTACTGCCCGATGGAAGATATAGAAAAAGAGCTTGACAAAAAAGGATTTACGCCTACGGAACATCGATTTGAAATCTATGGCTATTGTGAAAAGTGCAGCAAAAAATTAAAAAAATGAGGGGGTTTTAATATAGTTGAACCGGCTAAAGTTAGTAGGAAAACTTTCTATTTTTATGCTGGTTGCATTAATGATACTTACAGGATGTAGTAAAGGGGAGGGTGCAAGTCCGGGAACTTCTAATACGCAGAACAACCCTTCCGGCACAAAAGAGACATCGTCCCAAGAAGATTCTGTGGTCTCGCCTGTCCAAAATACAGATGATGAAGACACCCAGGATGACTCAAAAAACGGCGATGATGTAAACACGGAAGAGGAACCGGCATTTAATATAGAAGAGGCAGAGCAAATAGAAGGCTGGAAAAAAATTATCGTCAAAGACTATGCTTATGTTACAGAAGACTGGGTCTCATATTCTTTTCGCGAAAATTCCCCTATAATTTCTTACTCCCTAGAATTTCCCTCCCAGTGGAAAGTAGAATATAGTATTTTTACCGATGAAAATGGCGAAAAAATAGGAGAACTTTTGCCGCCTGTGATGATGAAGGAAGGCCAGACTCTCCTTGACACCTGGAAGCCAAGCGATGATTATGAACTTATATCTAAAGAAGATATAAAAGTGGGAGAACTTACAGGCGTAAAAATAATTACGAAATCATATCCTTACGGAGGAGACATCGACGTATGGTATCCTCATACTTATTATCTTACTGATGGAAAGCGAGTCTTTATAATTAGTTTTTATACACTTGATATTGATTTACAAAAACAGGAATTATTCGATAAAATTATAAGCACTTTTAAATTTTTAGATTAAACCATCAAAATTCGACACAAAACATAAAGCGGAGCAAATAAATGCTCCGTTTTTTTGTATCCTGTTATCATCCTATATCTTACTTTCATTCTAAGTACAGCAAAAAATCCTATTACAAAGTTTACAAATAAATCAGATAAAATTTTTCCGGGAAAGGAGGAAAACTGCGATAAGCGTTGAATATATAAATAAGTTACATTTTTCTCAAAGTACTTAGGTAATTTTGCTAAACATTAAAATAAAAATCCTCATAGGTAAACTAATCAAACATCAAAGTCACAAATTTCCATTCCTTATAGGCAATCTATGTCTGTTTGATTATATCAAAAATCGTGATAGATTGCAGCTTATTTTGTAAAAGTTTTTTTAAGTTTTTTTAAAAACCTTCTTGACAATTAGATTATTATGTTTTATGCTTAATGTAAGATTAAATAAAACAGCAAAGTCACAATAATAAGGAGGATTTAAATTGCAATTATGTCTATTGTTAAGAAATAGACAAAATGACAATCAAACTACTTTACCGTTGCAGTATAATCACTTAATTCAAGGAATGATATACAATAATATAGATGATGAACTCGCAGATTTTCTGCACAATAGGGGATTCACCTATAATGAACGCACGTTTAAAATGTTTAATTTTTCTAATTTATTTGGTAAATTCTCAATAGATAAAAAGAACAAATCAATCACCTTTTTTTCTGATATGAAACTGTATTTTTCATCTCCGATGGATGAGTTTTGCCAGTCATTTGGGAATTCCATTTTAAAGAAAGGTGAAATTGTTTTAGGAAAAAACAAACTACAGGTTAAAGAAATACAGTTTATTCCGACAAATACCAAAAGTACATCTATCTTAGTACAAACTCTATCTCCGATAGTAGCCTATAGTACTTTTATAAAACCAGATGGAGGAAAATATACATGTTATTTTACGCCAAAGGAACCAATGTTTCAGGAATTAGTCAAAGAAAATCTAAGAAAAAAATGGCAGGCCTTTTATAATAGGCCGGCACCTGAAAGATTCGAAATTTTCCCAGTTGGCAATCATAAGCAAAATGTAGTTATTTATAAAAATACAGTTATAAAAGGTTCTAGCGGGTTATTTCGCCTGCGAGGCGATAGTGAACTTCTGTCCTTTGCACTAAGTGCTGGGCTTGGAAGCAAAGGCTCTCAAGGTTTTTCGTGCATACAAATAATAAATGAAGGGAGGTAAATTAAGCATATGATGGAATATACTTTTAAAGTCAGAAATAATTGGTGGTTGAATGCAGGATTAGCCGGATTATACCTTATAGCCGTAAAGGATGCGCTTCGAGATAAAAGAGAGGAATTAAATATTGAAGTTGTTCCAAAATCGATAGGACTTACATTTCAAGCTGAAAATATTGATGATTTGCGTTCTTTTCTCAGGGAATGCTATGAACATCTTGCAGGGATGTATTGGAATATCTCAAGTGCCAGCCAGCGAGAAAAACAGGAACTTGTAATATATGATAGAGAAAAAGATGAACTAAAAACAGCACCGCGACGAATGCCCATTCCGCCTATTCAAAAAGTGTTAAGCGCAAGAAGCTGGAAAGCCGAAGGAGAAAAATATGAAAATTTGCCTGAATCTCTCAAAAAACGAGTTGATGAGTTTTTAAGCCAAACAAATAAAAAACTGTGGGGTAAAGATGAAAAACTTCTATATGAGCCACCTATTTGTCACGATACTGAAATCAAGATTTTGCCAAAAGAAAAGAGTAAAAAGAAAACCTATACCTGCTGTATATGTGGCCAGGAACACACTGAGGTATATGATATAGCACAACCAATCTATTTCTTATTTGCAAGTGCTTCTGCTTCACGATCCTTCCATTCTCAGGCACGAAAACTCGATGCTGTTTGTTGGGAGTGTAATTTCTTATCAAAATTTGCATACGAGTGTATACACTATAAAACGGACAACGATACCATGATCATAATTTCTCCTAACTCACCCAATTTGAAACATTTACTCAAATTACAGGACAAACTTGGCTGCAGATCTGCTTTAAGAGCTTTTGATGATCAATACTTTCTAAAAAATATAGGGGTAAATAAAGATGAATTACTTTATTATGCTAACAAACCATATGAACTGCTTTGGGCATTCTATTTTGACGCCTATGATTTACTAAAAAGACAATATGACCTAAAAAATGAAAACGTGAATAGTAACATAAATTCATTTCTTCAAGAGCTAATCGGAGATATATTGGGAGCACCAACTGAAGTAGTTTTACTTTTCTTAGAAACTAAAGGGCAAACTTTTATAACTAAAGATTTAATCATTTACCAAGATACAGCATACATGTTTAGGCTATTTTCTGCACTAATGGAAAAAGATGTAAATTTAAAGCAAGTATTTGAAGATTTATACGATACAATGGAATCAAAAATTGAAAATAGGGCATTAAAGCGCAATGAAATACTAAAAAAGGTTCTAAATAAGCATCCTATCTTGCAGGATATGGAAGAATTTTGTTTTAGTAAAATAGTGAGCAATAACGGTTTTCTGCGTATGCGCAATATGCTGCTGTTTATCATGAATTATCAATTAATTATAAGGGGTGATAGCATGACTAAAGAACAGATTGAAGCTGCCGTGAATTTGGGAAAGCAGATTGTCTTGCAGGCAAAGCAAAAACTGAACAATGATGAATTTAAAAAAATTAAAGGCGATTTATTTAAGCTGAGAAAAACACGGACAGCAACAGATTTCTTGAACCAATTAAATAACTTGCAGTTTAGATATGGGATTTCTGTATCTAAACCAATACAAGAGGGATTAATCAACGATGTTAATTTTGAAGATTTTCGAGCTTACTGTATTTTAGGTGCATTGAATGTTTATAATGGTATCATGACAGATTCTAAAAAAGGAGATGTGAAAGATGGAGAAAATTAAGGCATTGACAATTACTTATTTGACAAAGGCAAGCTATGCTTCATTAAATGGTTCTGACAAAGAAGCAGATAACATTTCCAGCATAAAAAAGATACGTAAAAATGATGGGAAAGATTATCCATACTGTTCTTCACAAGCTATTCGGAGAGCGCTTAGAGAGCAACTTGCGGTGATGGGCTTTGAACTTTCTGAAGGAAAAGCCGGAGAGAAAGAGAAAGGTGCTGCTACTACGTTGTGTGATCCCAAAAACTATATCGATGATGATTTATTTGGGTTTATGGATGCGAAAAAAGAAACTGTAAAAAGAACAAGCCCGGTTCGCGTATCGCCGGCAATTGCTCTTAATCCATATCTAGGAGACATGGATTTTGGTACGAATTATATGTCTGTTTCTGCTGGGGGCAATCCCAACATATTTGAAACGGAAATCCATTCCGGATTTTATTGCGGGACTATTCTAATCGAGCTTGATAGGGTTGGAGAAGCTTCAAAGGGTGACCTTTACGAACTTAGCTTAAGTCCGGAAGAAAAAACTAAGAGAGTCCTTGCACTTTGCGATGCAATACAAAACCTTTGGACCGTAGGAAGGCAGAGCAGATTTTTAACTGATATGTCGCCTAAGATGGTTTGCGCAGCTATTATGCCGGTTAAAAATCCTATTTTTCTTGAGAGCGTAAAACTAAAAGGAGAAAACGATTTTGATGCTGAGCTAATCAAAAATACAGCAGAAGATTTTTCATCACAGATTTTGGCTCATACATTTGGAGAAAGAAAAGGTTTCTTTGATTTAGATCATGACGGGTTTGTGCCAATCGGAGAAGCCTTTAAAGAAATCAGAAACTGGATTAGCGAAGTTTATTAAGGAAAATTCATTAAGCAAAGGGAGGGAAATGAATTTGAAAGGTATAAGCATAGAAGTTGAAGCAATTACTGCTTCATTTCGAGAAGCGGCAGGACAGTTGTATCATGAGACACTCCCTTTACCCCCTCCTAGCACCCTTGCGGGATTTGCAGGAGCAGCAATGGGCAAGAGTTTTGAAGAAACTCTCAGCTTTTTCAAAAGGTATCATATTGGGGTCGGATGCCAAGGGAATTATCAAGGCAAAGGCCGCGACCTCTGGAATTATGAGAAGATAAAAAGTGGCGGCAAATCAGGCACAGATATAGTTATCAGAGAGTTTTTATATGAATTTCGTGGCAAATTGTATTATATGTGCGAGGACAAGGAAATAGCAAAGGAGCTATATAATGCTTTTACAGCACCTTATTACGGACTAACCTTAGGCACAAGCGATGATATTGCAAAATTAAGCAAGGTAACATGGCACGATGATTTAAAAATAGGTAAAAGCTCAGAAATAGATAATACCTGGATTTATGGCGATCAATTGTCTAATCTTGAATTAGACTGGGAAAAAATAAGTAAGACTCCTATTGCAAAAACTATAAAGCCAGCAATAGTTAAATTACTACCTGTAGATTATACATTTGAAACTGATGGTGCTCGACAAGCTTGTTCATACCAAACTTTTACCTTTTTGGGAGACAATCAAAAGCCTACTAATCCGGTTTCTGTGTATTTTTTTGATGATACAGTAGTTTCTTTGTGCTATATATTTAATGAAAAAGGAAATGAATAAATAATGTATTACGCTAAGCCTATAAATGGTGAAAAAGGTTCATACTACTATCATGTTAGCAAAGTCTATGAAACCTTTGAAAATGAGTTAAAAGAAACACTAAAATATTTAACTCCATTGCTTAACCGTTGTGGAGAGACGCCGGAGCAATATGAGCAAAAAATGAAAATTGCAATTCTAATGCATGATTTTGGAAAGTTAAATTGCAACTTTCAAGAAGTTATGCGAACTATTATCCGGGGAGAAAAAGTAAATAAAAAGTATCACTTTCGACATGAATTACTTTCGTTTTACTATATGCTGCCTTTTGCAGGTGAGTGGAAAAAGCAAAAAGCGGATTTTGGGTATCCGCTTTTTGCGGTAATATCGCATCACAAACAAATAGATCAAAGATTTGATAGTTTTGAACGAGAATTTAACAAAAAGAACTGGCCATTACTTAGCAATGAGGAAATCGAATATGGTTGTAAACTATTAGATGAATACCATGGTATAAGGCCACAAATACCTTTGAAGACAGAAAGTTTTCCACTAACGATAAAATTAATTTTAGAGAACATATTTAGTTTACTGAGTATGGAGGAAAGAGGAGCATTTAAAACCATCAGTCGTTATGACCTACGTTTACTTTACGCTATTGCTAAAGGCCAACTCCAATATTGTGACTGGATGGCATCCTCGGAAGAAGAGATCCGAAAGTATACACTTACTCAAGATGAGCTAATTCAAAGATTAAAGAAAAAATTAGAAGAAGAAGGCAGAACTTACGTAGAAAGACCGTTTCATAAAAAGTGTGCTCAAGCCCAGGGCGATGTAATAGCAATAGCACCTACAGGTTCAGGAAAGACTGAAGCATCTCTTTTGTGGGCTGCGCAATTTGACAGCAAGAAGATAATTTTTTGTATGCCTACTAAAGTAACTTCCAATAGTATTTATGAACGTATGAAAAAATATTATTTTAATCCCAAGGTTTGTGGCTTGAGTCATTCTGGCGCAAACACCTATTTTGCACTACAAGAAAATGATGCTTTACCATCGTTTACGCTTCTACACGGAAAAGCCCTCATACCCTCTGTGATGGTATCTACCGTCGATCAAATTTTAACAAGCGGTTTTAACTCTACATTATGGGGTTTAAAAGAATATGCTCTAATAAACAGTACAGTAATTTTCGATGAAATCCAGTCATACGACACCTTTACATTAGCGCTTATTACTCAAACTATTAAAAAAATAAAGACATTAGGCGGTAGGGTTATGTTAATGAGCGCTACATTTCCAAAGTTTTTGTTAAAACATTTTCAAGATTTATTAGATATAGAAAAACCCATTATAGCAGAAGAATTAATGGATAGAAAATCGAACACTTGGAGATATATTGAAAAGAATTTAGAAGATATTAGAGATGAAATAGAAGAATACTTACAGCAAGGTAAAAAAGTTGCATTAGTAGTAAATGATATAGAAACTGCAAAAAGAGAATATGATTACTGGCATGAAAAAAATGAGTCGCTTCGTGTCTTGTGTCTACATTCCGAATTTACGATGGAAGATAGAATGAAAAAAGAAGCTTTGTTATTAGAAGGAAGCAAGGATTATCAATTAGTTATTGCTACACAAGTCTTAGAAGTATCTTTAGATGTAAGCTTTGAAATTATGTTCTCGGAATGTGCTCCTATTGACAGTTTGGTACAAAGAGCAGGACGCTGCAACCGTCACTTAGAATTTGAAAATTCGGAGTTTATTGTCTTTGATCCGTCGGAGATAAGTATAAAATATGTTTATAAAGACTCAAGAGCAATTTTAGAAAAAACTCAAACGATACTGAAATTAAAGCAAAAGAAATTAGCCGAGCGAGAAATTATAGACATGATTGAAGAAGTTTATGATGGGTTTGATATTTATGATGAAAATTATGAAGAAGGTTTGCAACTATATCAAAATATCGCAGATGAACTGTTTATATTTGATTTACCGATAGACGAAAAGCTTGCTACAAGACGATTTGATATCATAAAAGTAGCTATTATACCTACAATATTTAAGGAAAAAGTTGAAGAACTATATGCAGAAAAGGAGTATGCAAAAATACCCTTGTATGAAGTGCCCGTAACTTACAGCAAATATCGAAGGTGGATAGCAGCGACGAGAGTTGAAGATGAACAGTGTCCATTGCCTTTTTGTGAAGTGGAATATAGTGCGGAACGAGGAATTAAGTATGATGACAGTCCTTCTATCATATAACATGAAAGCTTTTTTACCCCATGCCAGAAGAATTGCTGTTTTAAAAAAACGAAAATAGCAAGAAAGGTGATGCCTAATGTCTGCAGAAGATGTTAAAATTAATGGCACACTGATTTGGTACTATTGTGTATGCAAGAGAGAAGCTTGGCTGATAGCTCGGAGCATCGTGGCTGACCAAGAAAATGAATTCATAGAGATTGGCAGATTTATTCATGAAAGTTCTTACCAGCGTGAAAAGAAAGAGATGCAGATAGGCAATATTAAACTTGATATACTAAAGATGGACAATGGACAGATTGTGATAGGTGAAGTAAAAAAGAGCAGTAAATTTAAGCTTGCAGCAAGAATGCAGCTGCTGTTTTATCTATCAATTTTGAAAGAAAATGGGATATCGGCAAGAGGCGAACTTTATTTTCCAGAGGAAAAAAAGCGCGAAGAAGTTTTGCTAAACGAAGAGGCGTTAACTGAACTTGAACAAATGAAACAAGATATCTTAAAAATCATATACCTAGAACAACCTCCCGCAGCTAGAAAAATTCCATTTTGTAAAAACTGTGCATATGCAGAATTTTGTTTTGCTTAAGGAGGGTCTGCTGTGAAAAAACCTGTATACATATTTTCTAATGGAGAACTAAAAAGAAAAGATAATACATTGTTCTTCGAAAATGAAGCAGGCAAGAAATATATTCCAGTAAACGGCACGAGTGAAATTCACATTTTTGGAGAAGTAGATATAAACAAAAGGTTTCTTGAGTTTGCAACGACTTCAGAAATAATCTTACATTTTTACAATTATTATGGCTATTACGCTGGTACTTACTATCCAAGAGAACACTTAAATTCCGGGCATATGATTTTAAAACAAGCTGAGCACTATTTAGATAATGAAAAAAGACTGGAATTGGCAAAGGAATTTGTTATCGGGGCATCAAAAAATATGAGACAAGCGGTAAGGTATTATATTAATCGTGGCAAAAACTTACAAGATATTGAAAATGAGATAAATAATCTTGAACAGCACATTGATGAATGTTTGCAGATAGATGAATTAATGGCGATTGAAGGCAATATCAGACAATACTATTACGACGCTTTTGATGAAATAATACAAAAACCCGAATTTAGTTTTGTAGAACGAACCAGAAGACCACCAAAAAACAATCTTAATACCATGATAAGCTTTGGCAACTCACTCATGTATACTACGTGCCTTAGCGAAATATATAAAACACATCTTGATCCGCGAATAGGATTCTTGCACGCGACTAACTTTCGACGATTTACCTTAAATCTAGATGTATCAGAAATTTTCAAACCAATTATAGTGGACAGGGTAATTTATACTTTGCTGGGAAGGAACATCATAAAAGCTGATGATTTCGAGAAAACCACCGATGGATTGCTTATGAAAGAAAATGCCAAAAAGGCTTTTGTTCAAGAGTATGAAGACAAATTAAATACAACAATAAAGCACAGAGAATTAGGAAGAAATATTTCTTATCGGCGAATAATACGTATGGAGCTATACAAATTAGAAAAGCATCTTATCGGAGAAGAAAAATATGAAGCATTTATAGCAAGATGGTAAATTTTGTATTTTAAAATTGTCGTCGACCTCCGATAGCGCAAAAACCCCTGGAGATCGACGACAAATAAAAAATGCCTTCAAATAAAGAATTTATCTAGAAAAGAAGGATTTTTTGATTCTATGTAGAAGTTATGTATAGAAAATTACACAAATTATTTTTCTCGCATTTTCTTTATTTTTTACCATGATTTACGGGTTCATAGCCTACCTATAAGGAATTGAAACTTCTTACAAGGTGGCACGAAGACGATTTAGCTGGAGTTCATAGCCTACCTATAAGGAATTGAAACTTTTATTTTCAGTGAACATGAATTTGATTGTGTTGAGTTCATAGCCTACCTATAAGGAATTGAAACAAGAGTAGTGTGGATAAATTAAAAGGAAAAGAAAATGGGTTCATAGCCTACCTATAAGGAATTGAAACGGATAGGGAAAATAGAATTCACTGCAGAGCAATACGCGTTCATAGCCTACCTATAAGGAATTGAAACTCTTTGCCGAAACAAGGGGGAATTTTCATTATACATCGTTCATAGCCTACCTATAAGGAATTGAAACTACTTATATATTGCATATTTTCACCTCCTTTATATACTGTTCATAGCCTACCTATAAGGAATTGAAACCGGGGCAGGAGATACAAAGGCCGCAACCGCAGAAACCGGTTCATAGCCTACCTATAAGGAATTGAAACACATTCAAACAAGGTGGATTTGATATAACCATAAATGGTTCATAGCCTACCTATAAGGAATTGAAACTGGGTATATGACGTTGTTTAATTTCTGCATAATTACGTTGTTCATAGCCTACCTATAAGGAATTGAAACTTATCTGCCCTATTATAAGCAAAAGCGGGCCTAATGCGTTCATAGCCTACCTATAAGGAATTGAAACCGGTATACGGTCCCTTTGTGCTTTCTACTTCTCTGAGTTCATAGCCTACCTATAAGGAATTGAAACATTCTATGCACTTTTCTTTCTCGCCACGTTTCATAAGTTCATAGCCTACCTATAAGGAATTGAAACCTGTTCCGTATTGCGCCCACTTCGCTTCAAAATCCTGCGTTCATAGCCTACCTATAAGGAATTGAAACTTGCTTCCTGGTCGTTCTTTACCGGGTCGTCAATAATTGTTCATAGCCTACCTATAAGGAATTGAAACTACTCTTTGACTAACTTATCCAAAGTAATGTCAAATAAGTTCATAGCCTACCTATAAGGAATTGAAACATGAAATCCCATTGCCGGAAGAACCATTTTAGCTAAGTTCATAGCCTACCTATAAGGAATTGAAACAATCCCAGCTTTGTATAACTTCATCGAAATAGCGTGTTCATAGCCTACCTATAAGGAATTGAAACTGGTATCGTTTATAAGCTTCTCGTGTTCTGCTTTTAGTTCATAGCCTACCTATAAGGAATTGAAACTCGCCATAGCTTACCAGTATTACACGCCTGTTTAAGTTCATAGCCTACCTATAAGGAATTGAAACTTGGTCTTTCAATGTAATTTTCAACTTTGCGTATAGTTCATAGCCTACCTATAAGGAATTGAAACTGTGCCGGATACGCTCCGGCGGGCGTTGTTATTTTCGTTCATAGCCTACCTATAAGGAATTGAAACTTCTTTTCCTCTTTCTTTTCCTCTTTCTCCGCATCCTGTTCATAGCCTACCTATAAGGAATTGAAACTTTAATTTGTGGCCTTAATCCAGCCTCCAAGCATTTGTTCATAGCCTACCTATAAGGAATTGAAACGCAGCATATAAAGAAGATGGAGTTAAAAAATATCAGGTTCATAGCCTACCTATAAGGAATTGAAACAATTAAAGGAGGACTGAACAAGATGGCGAATTTTGGTTCATAGCCTACCTATAAGGAATTGAAACTATGTTTCAAAAATCAAGATGGTGAAACTGATTCTATGTTCATAGCCTACCTATAAGGAATTGAAACTCAGCCTGCTGGAAGCAAGTTGACGTGGGCTGTCCCAGTTCATAGCCTACCTATAAGGAATTGAAACCAAGCTGGGTGCCGGGTTTGCCAAGCCTATCATAAGTTCATAGCCTACCTATAAGGAATTGAAACTTTTTCATGTATAGAAGCTTTTTTCTCTGATTTTTTGTTCATAGCCTACCTATAAGGAATTGAAACTCCGTTTTGAGCTTGCTACTGCTATATACTGGTTCTTCGTTCATAGCCTACCTATAAGGAATTGAAACATTCTTGTATTGCACGCTGGCCGAGGGATTTCATCCCGTTCATAGCCTACCTATAAGGAATTGAAACATCTGTGCCTCCATCCAGTTTACTGCAGCTGTGATTTCGTTCATAGCCTACCTATAAGGAATTGAAACCCACCCTGAGCAATAAGGCTGGCCATTGCAGGGCCGGTGTTCATAGCCTACCTATAAGGAATTGAAACTCCTACAAGCTGGAAAGGTGTGTATGTACCCAAATATAGTTCATAGCCTACCTATAAGGAATTGAAACCTTTCTCAATAATGATGTATGTCGTGTCCTCCAGTCCGTTCATAGCCTACCTATAAGGAATTGAAACAGTATGCCTTCCCAGGTGCTACGCCGGGATAGCTATAGTTCATAGCCTACCTATAAGGAATTGAAACCTTAAGGCAATGTTGTATGTTGGTGAGTTTGCAGAAGTTCATAGCCTACCTATAAGGAATTGAAACCCTTTACAGTCAAAGTGTTCCCAGCAGTGGATATTGAAGTTCATAGCCTACCTATAAGGAATTGAAACTACAATACTGCGTTTTATGCTCCCTACGTGAACTACGGTTCATAGCCTACCTATAAGGAATTGAAACAAGATATCGTTTACCGCTATGCTTCGCCACGACACCGTTCATAGCCTACCTATAAGGAATTGAAACAGAGTTTCAAGTGCATCTTCTACATCATCAGCTATAGTTCATAGCCTACCTATAAGGAATTGAAACTCCCTAATTCGGCAGTTCTACGAGAAAGAAATTCCCCGTTCATAGCCTACCTATAAGGAATTGAAACATAACTGAAGAAACCATAGAAACAAGCCGGACATATGTTCATAGCCTACCTATAAGGAATTGAAACCTACAAGAGATGAGCAAAGGCACCAAGGGGGAAATGTACGTTCATAGCCTACCTATAAGGAATTGAAACATTATGGAATAGAACTTGAAAACCTGCTTGGTAAAAGTTCATAGCCTACCTATAAGGAATTGAAACCTACCCTGCATAGCGTGGAGCATAACGTCGTGATAGGGTTCATAGCCTACCTATAAGGAATTGAAACTACTATGGCCTATGCAGCTATAACCCTTATAGATGAAGTTCATAGCCTACCTATAAGGAATTGAAACCTATTAAAGGCCAAGGGCCGTCCTGACATCCTTTAGGTGTTCATAGCCTACCTATAAGGAATTGAAACTAAACCTGCTAATTTGAGCAAAATATGTGTTTTCCGTTCATAGCCTACCTATAAGGAATTGAAACTCAGGGCTTGTGCACACATCCACTCTTCTCTTCTGGGTTCATAGCCTACCTATAAGGAATTGAAACCTGATGGGAAACAAGAAGAACCTGCGGCGGATAAGCGGTTCATAGCCTACCTATAAGGAATTGAAACTTGTTATTTCACCGTTCACCAAAGGAATTTTGCAGTGGTTCATAGCCTACCTATAAGGAATTGAAACCAGTATCTTCGTCATACCATGCAGCGTCACCTTCTGGTTCATAGCCTACCTATAAGGAATTGAAACTGAAGAAGGGAAGGAAAACATGAACACCAGATACGAAGTTCATAGCCTACCTATAAGGAATTGAAACACATATACTTTTCATTTGTGTTATCGATAATGTTTCGTTCATAGCCTACCTATAAGGAATTGAAACTCCAGGAAGCACAACGTACTCTGCAGAGATATCATCAGAGTTCATAGCCTACCTATAAGGAATTGAAACAACCTTCAGCCGGCGCCGGTGTCTGCTGGAACTGTGTTCATAGCCTACCTATAAGGAATTGAAACTAGTTGCTGGTGAGATGGACTATGCAACTAAAAGAGTTCATAGCCTACCTATAAGGAATTGAAACTTTGCTACCAGGATAGACATTACAGGGACCAAAAAGTACAGTTCATAGCCTACCTATAAGGAATTGAAACTTTCCTGCCGGTAGGACTCCTGGTAATGCAAGCGGTAGTTCATAGCCTACCTATAAGGAATTGAAACTCCATCAGAGGAAATACTTGAAGCATGGCCAAATGTAGTTCATAGCCTACCTATAAGGAATTGAAACCTTTATTTTTCGTATTCTTCGTTTTTTCGGCATAATTGTTCATAGCCTACCTATAAGGAATTGAAACTTGTCCATGCATCTGCAGTGCCGGCGCCTTTCTTGCCGTTCATAGCCTACCTATAAGGAATTGAAACAGAACTGCATGGCCAACATGGAAGCAGAAGCAAAAAGGTTCATAGCCTACCTATAAGGAATTGAAACTTATCAATAATACAATGCTCCGGAAGTGATTCGATTTGTTCATAGCCTACCTATAAGGAATTGAAACAATTAGATGGATATACGTAATCTCTTTCATCAAATCGTTCATAGCCTACCTATAAGGAATTGAAACTTCATCCTCCCTCTTTTGGTATTTGCTCCTTCAACCGTTCATAGCCTACCTATAAGGAATTGAAACTGAATTATCTCGAAATCATCAGCAGCGTCCTGTGACGTTCATAGCCTACCTATAAGGAATTGAAACCAGAGCCAGCTGAAGACGCCGGCGCCTTTCGAGAGGTTCATAGCCTACCTATAAGGAATTGAAACTCTAATCCCCAGTTCTTCTCTTTCAGTTTACTCGCAGTTCATAGCCTACCTATAAGGAATTGAAACAAACATACTGGATTGGAAGCAATACTTTCAACCACCGTTCATAGCCTACCTATAAGGAATTGAAACAAAAATGAATAAATCCTCTGGATAGTTCTGTCCATGTTCATAGCCTACCTATAAGGAATTGAAACAAAAATTCACACGGTAACCAAACAGCAAACATACTGCGTTCATAGCCTACCTATAAGGAATTGAAACCCAGCCGGATAGAGAAACAAAAGGAGGGGGAAATACGTTCATAGCCTACCTATAAGGAATTGAAACCTGCACTAAAAGATACAACTGTGAAATTAATGTTTGTTCATAGCCTACCTATAAGGAATTGAAACATCACTTATATCGATGCAAGAACCGGCGAAGTTAAAAGTTCATAGCCTACCTATAAGGAATTGAAACAGCGTTCTTCCTGCTTTCTCTAAGAAGAATTGTTGTAGTTCATAGCCTACCTATAAGGAATTGAAACTTAGCAATATTTTTCCAGTATTCCTGAGGAAAATTAGTTCATAGCCTACCTATAAGGAATTGAAACATTTATAAAACTTACCGGGTAGGGCGATACCGTGAGGTTCATAGCCTACCTATAAGGAATTGAAACACTTCTTTAGGTGGTCCAGTGAAAGTCCCATCTCCTGTTCATAGCCTACCTATAAGGAATTGAAACAAGGACACGGCCGACGCCTGGCAGCGCTTCATATCAGTTCATAGCCTACCTATAAGGAATTGAAACCCGTTAACCTATCACCCACTACCGATAACCCGCCTGGTTCATAGCCTACCTATAAGGAATTGAAACAACTCTCCGATCCCCAGAACTTTGAACTGCCATTCTGTTCATAGCCTACCTATAAGGAATTGAAACTAATCAACATCCCGCCGAGGCACATGAAGTCCATACAGTTCATAGCCTACCTATAAGGAATTGAAACACAGCCATAGGTAAAAATAAATTAGCAGCTGCAGCTGGTTCATAGCCTACCTATAAGGAATTGAAACAGCTTTCAATAACCGGGGCAAGTATTGGTACACCTCTTCGTTCATAGCCTACCTATAAGGAATTGAAACACATATCCGTTCTCAGTAGGTAATTCATAGTTCAGTTGTTCATAGCCTACCTATAAGGAATTGAAACCCGCCCATGTTGACGAGAAAGGGAGCCATGCCTTTGTTCATAGCCTACCTATAAGGAATTGAAACATAGAATAATAATCCCGAAAGAAAGAGCAGAGAGATTTGTTCATAGCCTACCTATAAGGAATTGAAACATAAATGTGCTTATGCAACAAAAGTAAACGCCATGGGGTTCATAGCCTACCTATAAGGAATTGAAACGCTTCCATGGGCAGCATTAAAGCTGCTATAGGCAATAAGTTCATAGCCTACCTATAAGGAATTGAAACACGGGGAGCAGGTAGAAGCAATAACAGAAGAAAGTTCATAGCCTACCTATAAGGAATTGAAACGTATCAGCAGTGCAGGATGCCGAAGGAATGGATTGGGTTCATAGCCTACCTATAAGGAATTGAAACACCAGGCCGGTGATCCATTCCCTTTCCGGAATAACCTTGTTCATAGCCTACCTATAAGGAATTGAAACATGAATTCCACCGGTGATGGTCTACCAGACAAGGCTGTTCATAGCCTACCTATAAGGAATTGAAACTCACAAACACGGCCCTGCTGCACACAAAGATAGACTACGTTCATAGCCTACCTATAAGGAATTGAAACTCAGCATGTAAAAAACACTCTTCTGGAGAATAACCGTTCATAGCCTACCTATAAGGAATTGAAACTTCAAACCGGCACAAAGTAAATCCGGAAAACCGGAAGTTCATAGCCTACCTATAAGGAATTGAAACTTCTCTAGAGGCAGACAAATACTACCTTAGTGTGAGGTTCATAGCCTACCTATAAGGAATTGAAACTATTTTAAGACAAAAGATGTTTTGTATATAAAAGCAAAGTTCATAGCCTACCTATAAGGAATTGAAACTGCACAAATTACTGATTTTGCAAGTGTAGGGTTGCTGTTGTTCATAGCCTACCTATAAGGAATTGAAACCCAAAAATCAAGTGAGAAGGGCTATAAAACGATTAGAAGGTTCATAGCCTACCTATAAGGAATTGAAACTGATAGACTGCTTCTATCTGACGCCTTCGTTCTTCCAAGTTCATAGCCTACCTATAAGGAATTGAAACTCTTTTGCTGCAGTCGCTCTTGCTCTTCCAGGCGCCGTTCATAGCCTACCTATAAGGAATTGAAACATATTTCCAGCTGTCAAATTGGCATCAGCCAACCAATGTTCATAGCCTACCTATAAGGAATTGAAACATATCACGCCTTTTTCAATCTGTGCCATTAGTATCCCTGTTCATAGCCTACCTATAAGGAATTGAAACTAGATCGACTCCGAGAGATGTGCGAAGGCATTGTCATGGTTCATAGCCTACCTATAAGGAATTGAAACAACACTTTAAACCACCCGAGAGCTTAACCGTATCAGAGTTCATAGCCTACCTATAAGGAATTGAAACTGAGCATTGTAGACTTTATATGTATGACAAGCTAGGAGTTCATAGCCTACCTATAAGGAATTGAAACTTCTGCCCGTATCAATTCCGCTTGCCATTGAGAGTGTTCATAGCCTACCTATAAGGAATTGAAACAACAGTATTCGCCTTTTTGAAATGCTTCAACCTCCTCCTCGTTCATAGCCTACCTATAAGGAATTGAAACACAGTTCCAATATTTCAGGAGTAAGGCTACAATGTAATGTTCATAGCCTACCTATAAGGAATTGAAACATTCCATCACTCATCCGTTTCCAGTCACCAGTAAAGTTCATAGCCTACCTATAAGGAATTGAAACCTCAAACAAGCTTTGCAGAGCTTCAATTTTCTGCTCTGTTCATAGCCTACCTATAAGGAATTGAAACGTGAAAAAATGCGACAAATGAATATCGGAGCTGACGTTCATAGCCTACCTATAAGGAATTGAAACAACGAACAGATAAGGGAGCAAGAGCAGCTCAAGACCGTTCATAGCCTACCTATAAGGAATTGAAACACCTATTACCTTCTACTGGTAACCTATCACCCACTACCGTTCATAGCCTACCTATAAGGAATTGAAACGAAGATTGTATAATTCGGTTTGTGTCATGTCCTAACGTTCATAGCCTACCTATAAGGAATTGAAACGCAAAGATATTGCAATGAAAATTAAAGAAGCATTAGTTCATAGCCTACCTATAAGGAATTGAAACATATCTTTTGACAGTATTTCATTCTGTTATAACAAAAGTTCATAGCCTACCTATAAGGAATTGAAACAAAGATAAGCCCAAAGAAGATAATACTTCAAAGGTTGTTCATAGCCTACCTATAAGGAATTGAAACTGAGACTGCGTGACGAAAAAATGCCTGTGTCGTTGATGTTCATAGCCTACCTATAAGGAATTGAAACTGCATTTGAACCCATATATTAAAAGGCGTATAATCGTTTATAGCCTACCTATAAGGAATTGAAACATGCAATGTCCGAAAATACCACTGCTGACGGAGGGCTGTTTATAGCCTACCTATAAGGAATTGAAACTGTCTAATAATTCCCCTGTTTCTTTTAGATAAAATTGTTTATAGCCTACCTATAAGGAATTGAAACATCTGACATCAGGTATACAGGCAATGATTGATTCGCGTTTATAGCCTACCTATAAGGAATTGAAACCGGAATTCGGAGTTGTTCCAGTTCCGTTAGGATCTACGGTTTATAGCCTACCTATAAGGAATTGAAACTTTTCCTCCTCTCAGGAATCCGTCGCAGCAATCAGTTTATAGCCTACCTATAAGGAATTGAAACCTACAAGTGCTTTTGACATTTTTTCATTCCTCCTTAGTGTTTATAGCCTACCTATAAGGAATTGAAACTTTATTTCAGATAATATTAATTGTTTTTCATCCATAGTTTATAGCCTACCTATAAGGAATTGAAACATGATAACAGAATATTTATATATTATCCGTTAGGTTGTTTATAGCCTACCTATAAGGAATTGAAACCTGCCACGCACCCTGAAGATAGAAAAAATCTTTGGGGTTTATAGCCTACCTATAAGGAATTGAAACGTGTTGACCAGATATATAACGCAGTTATAAAAGGGTTTATAGCCTACCTATAAGGAATTGAAACATGTCGTAGCACCACATATCAAGAGCATCTTCCAATGTTTATAGCCTACCTATAAGGAATTGAAACAAATCAATTTCGACAGAATATGCTACATATTGCTTGGTTTATAGCCTACCTATAAGGAATTGAAACAACTGGCATAAGCGGTTGTCAACATTGTGGGCAGATTGTTTATAGCCTACCTATAAGGAATTGAAACATAGCGACACTTTCAGCATTTGCGATGATGCCATTGTTTATAGCCTACCTATAAGGAATTGAAACATAATGAGAGAGATAAAAATAGGAGATAAAACAATGTTTATAGCCTACCTATAAGGAATTGAAACGTTCTATTTGTCTGTCTCCAACATACATAGTCTTAGTTACGTTTATAGCCTACCTATAAGGAATTGAAACACTGCTGTATTGACTTCAAAAACTGTTTCTGTTATAGTTTATAGCCTACCTATAAGGAATTGAAACATTTTGAGGATTTGCATAAAAATAGGGTTATAACCAAAGTTTATAGCCTACCTATAAGGAATTGAAACTTGGTATAGACCAACCGTGATTAGAGATGAAGCCACTGTTTATAGCCTACCTATAAGGAATTGAAACACAATTCAGAAGATACTGAACTTTATACTAAGACAGTGTTTATAGCCTACCTATAAGGAATTGAAACTTATAGACCCGGAGCGGTGCCCACTGTCGGCAAAGGGTTTATAGCCTACCTATAAGGAATTGAAACATTTTAAGATACTATTTCCAAATTTGCCTTGCGTCAGTTTATAGCCTACCTATAAGGAATTGAAACCTGATATCCTCATCCAGTGAATCATATATTGCGGCGTTTATAGCTTACCTATAAGGAATTGAAACCCATCTTCTTTAGCATGGCAAGAGATGCCAGAGATGTTCATAGTCTGTCTGCAAAGGATCGCTTGTCGTTAAATGGAAAAAATGAACTTAAACCCATACTAATGGGTTTATTTTTATATCGCACAAAAATCATATGGTAAAATATAATAAACAGTACAGAAGAATTTCATTAAAGAAAAGCTTAAAGGGTGGACAAAATGTTTGTAATAGTTGTATATGATGTCGGAGAAAAACGAGTGGCAAAGGTTTTAAAAATATGTCGAAAGTATCTGACATGGGTTCAAAATTCTGTCTTGGAAGGGGAAATTTCGGAAGCAAGTTTTAAAAAATTAAAGCTTGAGCTGAAGAAAACCATCAAAGAAAGTGAGGATTCAGTTATATTTTACATACTTCGAACTACCAAGTATTCTGAAAGAGAAGCTATGGGAATACGAAAAGGGGGAGAAGATTTAATTATTTAGCTAAAAATCAAAAACAAGTGAATGCTGATAAACTAAGCAGATATTTAATAAAAAACAAGATTATTAGTGATATATGGCGTAAAACAATTGTTTTCAGAAAAAATGTATTATACAAAACCTAAAAAATATGATATATTAAAATAAAGAAGATTATGTATTCTGTATACAAGAAAACAGTATCTTGTGTATGCGAATATTTTCAAACGAAAACATATATTGAGCACGGACTAAATTAGAATTAATATTCTTGAGCGATTGTATACAGGAAACCTGGCATCCAAAAATACCGAATATTCTGTATACGTTTCTTCAATCAAACAAATATTGCATGGGGTGATATAAGTTGAAATACGATGATAAAAAAACGATTGTACTAGGAGTAATAGGGTCCGATGTGCACTCAGTAGGAATTAGAATCCTTGATGAAGCTTTCAGCGAAGCCGGTTTTAATGTGGTAAACATCGGGGTTTTATCCTCGCAGGAAGATTTTATTAATGCCGCAATAGAAACCGATGCAGATGCTATTTTAGTGTCTTCGCTCTATGGACATGGAGAACTTGACTGCAAAGGCTTTAAAGAAAAATGTATCGAAGCAGGCTTAGGTGATCTGATCCTATATGTAGGCGGCAACCTGGTGGTCGGAAAACAAGATTGGCCAACCACTGAAAAGAAATTTTTAGATATGGGATTTGATAGAGCGTATCCACCGGGAACGCTGCCTGAGAAGCCTATTGAAGATTTAAAAAATGATTTAGGGATTAAATAAGCAATTCTTGTTTACAAAGAGGTGTGAAAATGGAACTAGCCTTACTTATAGATATTGGAAGCACCTATACAAAAGTGACTGCCATAGATTTGGAAACTGTGGAGCTAAAAGGAACAGCTCAAGCAGCAACTACCGTAGCTGAAGATGTAAATATCGGAATAAATAAGGCCATCGAAGAGCTTAGGGCAATGGGAGTAGAGCCTACAGAAGCAAAACATAAGCTTGCATGCAGTAGCGCGGCAGGCGGACTTAAAATGATAGCAGTAGGTCTTGTACCTGAACTGACTTCTGAAGCTGCAAAGCGTGCGGCGCTGGGAGCAGGAGCCAAAGTAGGACATGTATTTTGCTATGAGCTGACAGACGATGAGCTAGATCAAATAACAAAGTACTCGCCGGATATAATTTTACTTGCAGGCGGCACCGATGGCGGCAATAAGGATGTAATAATCCATAATGCTAAGAAACTTGCAGAGCTTAAAGTCGATGCTCCCATAATAGTTGCAGGCAACAAAACGGCGGCATCTGCTGTCGAAAAAGTTTTGCGTGCGGCTTCTAAAGAAGTCTATGCGGCTGAAAACGTAATGCCAAAACTGGAGTGCCTCAACATAGAGCCTGCCAAAAAAATTATTCGGGAAGTTTTTTTAAACAGAATCGTCTATGCCAAAGGTCTTGCTAAAGTAAGCGAATATGTAGATAGTCCGATAATACCAACTCCTTCAGCGGTAATGAAGGCAGCCGAACTTCTTGCAAAAGGAAGCAATAATGAAGCAGGGCTTGGAGATGTAATGGTTGTGGATATCGGCGGAGCCACCACAGATGTGGATTCTGCTGCAACAGGAGAGCCGACAAAACAAGGAGTAACGCTGAGAGGACTGGAAGAGCCTTTCGTGAAAAGGACTGTTGAGGGAGACCTTGGGATGCGTTATAGCGCCTTAGCGCTAGTTGAAGAAGTAGGCATCAAAAACATACTGAAGAACTATCTGCCGCCTAACATAGAAGAAAAAATGATAGTGGAATATGTTGAGAAAATAAGCAAAAATACAGATTATGTACCCTGCGACGACATAGAAAAAGAAATAGATGCAGGAATTGCAAAAGCTGCAACAAACCTTGCAGTAAAAAGACATGCAGGAAGAATTGAAACAGTCTACAGCCCCTTTGGAGCGGCATATGTCCAGCATGGGAAGGATCTTACCCAGCTAAATTATCTGATAGGGACAGGCGGCATCCTGATATATGGCGAAAATCCAAAAGAAATACTAAAACATGGCTTATATGACAGCAGCCAGCCGGATATCCTAGCGCCGGAGAATCCTAAAATACTCCTTGATGAAAAATATCTTTTATCATCCATCGGATTATTAAGCGAAATCGTGCCTGACAAGGCCTTAAGATTAGCTAAACAATATCTTAAAGAGATTTAAAACTGTAAGTTTATTATAACGAGGAGGCGTTTACTGTGGAAATTCAAAATAAAAAATGGGACATAAACAAATTTAATGAAATGAGGCAAGAGGTTTTAAATCAGTGGCCTACAGGAAAAGAAGTTGATTTTGAAGAAGCCTTAAGATACCATCAGAACCTTCCAAAGAATCAAATCATGACAAACAAGCTGAAAGAAGCTGCTTCAAAGAACAACACACTGATACAGCCTAGGGCCGGTGTAGCGCTACTTGAAGAACATATAGAACTTCTAAGATTCTTAAGACAAAAAGGAAAGGCAGACGTGCTGCCTACCACAATAGACAGCTATACTAGACAAAACAGATATGAAGAAGCCGAAAAAGGAATTAGAGAAAGCGAAAAGGCAGGACGGTCTCTGCTGAATGGTTTTCCTGCAGTAAATTACGGCGTACAAAAGTGCAGAAAGGTCATTGAATCCTTAGACTGTCCCGTTCAAGTAAGACATGGCACTCCCGATGCCAGACTTCTTGCTGAAATTTCTTTAGCAGGAGGCTTTACAGACTTTGAAGGCGGCGGCATATCATACAATGTGCCTTATGCCAAGAAAATCTCTATTGAACAATCGATTTATTATTGGCAATACGTAGACAGACTTGTAGGCATTTATGAAGAAAACGGAGTTTCTTTAAACAGAGAACCCTTTGGACCGTTAACAGGAACATTGGTTCCGCCTTGCATATCCCATAGCATCGGCATCATCGAAGGAATTCTTGCTGCAGAGCAGGGCGTTCGGAATATTACCCTTGGATATGGACAATGCGGCAATTTGATTCAAGATGTTGCGGCAGTAGAGACGTTAAAAGAGCTGTCAGCGGAATATCTAAAAGATTATAATGTTATGATTACAACAGCTTTTCATCAGTGGATGGGCGGATTTCCCCAAGACGAAGCTCAAGCCTTCGGTGTCATATCCTGGGGAGCTGCAACTGCAGCATTGAGCAAGGCCACCAAAGTTATTGTAAAAACACCCCATGAGGCGTTTGGCATACCTACAAAAGAGGCAAATGCCGAAGGTTTAAGAGCAACAAGACAAGTAATTAATATGCTAAAAGATCAGAAGATGATTTCTAATAAGGAACTTGAAAAAGAAAAAGAAATTATAAAGAGGGAAACCCGGCAGATTTTGTCCAAAGTGTATGAACTTGGAGAAGGAGACTGGGCCAAGGGCGCAGTAAGAGCCTTTGCAGCAGGGGTACTTGATGTTCCCTTTGCGCCTAGCCAGTATAATGCCGGAAAAATCTTGCCGGCACGGGACAACAGCGGGGCAGTCAGGTTTTTAAACTTCGGGTCAATTCCGTTTGATGATGAAATAAAAGAATTCCACAGAAGAAAATTAGCCGAAAGGGCCAAGGCGGAAAACAGAGAAGTAAGCTTTAAAATGGTTATAGATGACATATATGCCATAGGGCAGGGAATGCTTGTAGGAAGAACGGATTCTAAAATTGCATGAAGGAGACAAGATGATGAGCAAAATCAGACAAGTTATAACATCTAAAGGTCTTGCCGGCTTTTATTTCGATGATCAGGCGGCAATCAAAAGCGATGCAAAAGAAGATGGATTTATTTACGAAGGCACTCCTAAAACAAAGGGATTTAAAGCTGTAAGGCAAGCCGGGGAGTCGATTTCCGTAATGATAATAACAGATGATGGCAAGATGGCTTATGGAGACTGCGCCGCCGTCCAATATTCCGGGGCAGGCGGTCGGGACCCCTTGTTTTTAGCTGAGGATTTTATACCGGTTATTGAAAACGAGATAAAGCCAATACTTATAGGCGAGGAGCTTGACAGCTTTAGGAGACTAGCCGATAAAATAGATAACTACAAGATAAACGGCAAAAGGCTTCATACAGCACTGCGGTATGGAATCACTCAAGCAATTCTGGATGCAGTTGCTAAAGCAAAAGATATAACCCGGACAGAAGTAGTGGCTGAAGAATATAACCTCAAAATAGATCCTATGCCGGTTCCTATTTTTGCCCAAAGCGGAGATGACCGCTATACAAATGCTGATAAGATGATAATAAAGCGGGCAGACGTTCTCCCTCATGCCCTTATAAACAATGTTTCAAAGCTTGGTAAACAGGGCGAAAAGCTCATAGAATATATCAATTGGCTAAAAGAAAGGATTTACCAAATAGCAGGAGATGACTATAAGCCCATATTTCACATAGATGTTTATGGGACAATCGGCGAGGCATTTGACGGTGATATTTGCGCCATAACGGATTATTTTGAAAAACTCGAGGAAGCAGCATCGCCATTTACGCTCAGAATAGAAGGCCCAATAGATGCGGGAAGCAAATATGAGCAGTTAAAGCAATTAAAGAAGCTTAGGGAAAGCCTTAAGGGGCGAAATATCAAGGTTGAAATTGTAGCCGATGAATGGTGCAATACCTTAGAAGATATAAAGGAATTTGTAGATGAAGGCGCCGCCGACATGATTCAGATAAAAACACCGGATTTAGGTGGTATAAACAATACCATCGAGGCGGTGCTTTACTGCAAGGAACATAAAATAGGCGCATACCAGGGCGGAACGTGCAATGAAACTGATCGTTCGGCTCAGATATGCACAGATATTGCTCTTGCTACAAGACCATGCCAAATACTTGCAAAGCCCGGCATGGGGGTAGATGAAGGATTGATGATTGTATATAACGAGATGAACAGAGTACTTGCTCTTTTAAAGTCCAAAAAGGAGGTTTTATGATTGGAAGAAATAAAAGTTCTTTCACCAACTGCCATACTCGGTTACGGATTTCCGGTAGAGTCCTTTGAAAGAGGGCTTGATCAGCATCCGGATGCTATAGCGGTGGATGCAGGTTCTACAGATCCGGGGCCCTACTACCTAGGCGCAGGGGTGTCCTTTACCGACCGGGAAGCAGTAAAACGAGATTTAAAGCTTATGCTAAAAGCCGGAAAAAAACTTAAGATACCTGTGTTAGTAGGCACAGCCGGAGGCTCTGGAGCAAATGAGCATCTATACTGGGCCGAAGATATCATAAAAGAAATAGCAAGAGAAGAAAGCCTAGAACTTAAAGTTGCGGTTATAGAGGCACAGATCCCCAAAGAGAAGATCTTAAAAGAATTTGAAAAAGGAAAGATCGAGCCTCTTGCTCCGGCAGGAGAACTTAGCCGAGAAGACATAGAAGATACAACACAGATAGTGGCTCAGATGGGAGTAGAACCTATTATAGATGCACTGGAAAATGATGTAGACCTGGTATTGGCAGGGCGTGCATTTGACCCTACTGTCTTTGCTGCACCCTGTATTAAAGCAGGATTTCCGAAAGGACTCGCCCTTCACATGGGCAAGATACTGGAATGCGCCAGCATAGCTGCAACCCCCGGAAGCGGCAGTGACTGCATGATGGGCACACTAAGGCGTGACTGCTTTATCCTAGAAGCCTTAAACCCAAAAAGAAAGTGCACCGTTACATCCATAGCAGCACATACTCTTTACGAAAAAGACGATCCCTATAGGCTTCATGGACCGGGAGGAATAATAAGTCTTGAAGAGACAGAGTTTACTCAGATAGATGAAAGGCGTGTAAAGGTCAGCGGCAGTAAATTCATACCTTCTGATGAATACACCATAAAGCTTGAAGGCGCCAAAAAAACCGGCTACCGCACGATTTCTATTGCAGGGACAAGAGATCCCATAATGATAAATCAAATTGATGATATATTGGAAGCAGTTAAAGACATGGCAAAGAACAATTTTTCAAATATAAAGAGCGACGATTACCAGATACTATTTGCACTATACGGAAAGGACGGCGTAATGGGCAAACTTGAGCCATTAAAGGATGAGCCCTCACATGAGCTTGGCATTATAATAGAAGTAGTTGCCAAAACCCAAGAGATGGCCAACACCATTTGCAGCTTCACTCGTTCAAGCCTTCTGCACTACGGCTATCCCGGCAGAATAGCTACCGCAGGCAATCTGGCTCTTAGATATTCGCCGTCTGATATAGAGGCAGGAGAAGTTTATGAATTTAGCATTTATCACCTACTTAAAGTAGACGATCCAAAGGAATACTTTCCCATTACTGTCAAAACAATAAAAGGAAGTGAATAAAATGGGCATTCCGATTACAGAAGTAGCCGAAGTTATAAGGAGTAAAAACTCAGGTCCTTACGAACTTACAATGGATATAATCTTTAAAGACTTTGACTCATATGAGAAAGTAAAGCAGAAAGACATCATAAATAAAAAACTCATCAGCAGCCTTTACCAAATACCCGAAGAAGACATAATATCTATAATAAACTTCGACCCGGCAAAGGCAATAAAAATCACCATAAAAAGACCCCTCGTAGCAGGTGCAATAGGAGAAAGCGATGTCTACGGCGCCCAGCAGCATGCCCCCCTTCTTACAATTGAGGTTTAAATAAATAAAAAGCCCAAACTTCGCAAGTAAAATAATCGGAGCTTGGGCTTTTTAATATAAAAGTAAGATATTAATTTAAAAATTTGGAGGATTTGCATACATTTTTGTCGAATAAGTATGTAATTTGATCTTAGTGATTAAAATTCTATCATACTATCAAAAATTCATAAAGCACAAAATTGCATAAACAATAAACCTCAAAATATCTCTAAAGGCTGATAAGATGCACTGCATGTAATGTAACAGGATGCTGAGAAATTGTATTCAAATTAAAATAAACACGATAACTATATTTTTTAAGTTAATTAGCATGGTTATGATTTTTGCAAAAGCAAAAGGAGGTGAACGCGAATTGACAACACTAAAAATCAAAGTAAATACTGTAACACCTTTATGGACAGGGAACGCTTCGGGCACATGCAAGCGCATACAGCCTCAATCTGTTATGGGTTCCCTGCGATTCTGGTTTGAAGTGATATGTTATGCATCAAGCAAGATTGATGTTAAATCCTATCAAGCAGAAAAGGTAGATTATAATAAGTTTAAATCGGGAGTATATAATATATTATCAAGTGCCGAAAGAAATAACGAAGTAGGTATGTCACTTTTTGAAATTAAACAGAGATCCTTAGAAGAACTTAAAGTTTCTTTACCTTCTCAAATCTTTGGGTGTAATGGCTGGTGTGGCTTTGTAAAAATAAAGAAACTCGAATACTCAATCCACTCTTTCTTAAATGATCAATTAGAGCTACCAAAGTATATTCTAAAAGAATCTATTGAGAGGCAAAAACCTTCGAAATGGTATTATGAAAAACCATACTTTTGGGGGGATTTCTGTTTATATCTCGAATTGGAAAGCGATGAATTAAAGAAAACCATCATATATCCGCTATTGCATTTTATTGAAATATATGGATTCATTGGAGGGAAAAATAACCTTGGGTATGGGAGAGTAAAATTCGAAGTGGAAGATGAAAATCTTGAAATTTATAATAGCTTTAAAATTAAGGGATATCCTGAAATCAATTGTAGCGAGATTGTGAAGGAAAATATAGCAAATTTTAAGGACTTATTAGAAGATAGCCTCATTGAAAATAGACAAATTGGTCTATACATTATGGGAAGAAGCAAAGATACCGATTATAAAAAAATAAGTGAAAAGTTGGTTAAATACAAAAGTGATATGAGATCGGCTGTAGACGATAAAGAAAAACGGCACTACATATTTGGTTCTACCAAACGTGACAAGTATCAAAATATTGAAGGTCCGAATGCCACAAAAATAATTCCTTGGATCAATAAAACAGCAAATAATTCGTATCAGTATGGATTTATTTCTCTAATACTTTTACAAAAATTTTTAAGCGGGGTGAGCCGATGAAATATGAAGCTATTTATGATTGCCCAAAGGAATTAACGCCATATGCCCTCTTTTTAAAATATTCATATAAATATACAGTTGACAAAAGTTCAGATAAAAAAGTAGAAGAATTAGCAGAGGAAGATTTTCTTAATACATTTCCGTTTGTAAAAACGAGCCATATTTCGCACAAAGAAATGCCCAAAAAAGTTAAATTTCAAGAGTTCCCATTAGCTTTTTTTAAAAAAGAAAAAAATGGTTTTTGGTATTGCTCTAATGATGCGTGCTCTGCACAAAAATCGTCTGGCATCTTTAAAAACCAAAGCGCTCTTCAAGATTACGGTCTGGTCCCCTATCTCTGGACAATATCTTTGTATTTCTCATAAAATCGTACTTTTGCATTAACTTTAATAATTGTTTAAAGCTTAAAGATTACGC